>NZ_JBHJWQ010000005.1:99992-111506 GCF_042266885.1 Streptomyces sp. NPDC056061
GGGGGGGGGGGGGGCCGGGGGCGGGGCGGGGGGCCCGGGCCGGGGCCCCGCGCGGGGGGCCGGGGGGCGCCCCCGCCCCCGGGCGGGGCCGCCCCCCCACGGCCGGGTCCCGGCCCGGTACGCGCGGCCCTGCCCGCCGCCGGTCTGCTCGGCGCGCACACCTACGCCGTCACCGCCGTCTCCCGGCACGAGGCACGGGGCGGATCCACCGCCGCACCCCTCGCCGCACTCGCCGCCACGGCCGCCCTCGCCACCACCGTCCTGCGCGAACGGCACGCACCACGCGGAACCGGGACAACGGCACCGGAGACGGCACACGCCGCACGTCCGTCCACGGGCCGGCGGCACCGCCCGTCCCGCCCCCTCGCACCCGCGGCCCCGCGCCTCCTGGCCACCGCACTCACCGGTTCCTACCTCGGCACCGCGGGACACCCCCTCCTGCACGCCGCCCTCAACCCCTCCCCGCCGCTCACCCGGCGTGCTGTCGGGGGCGGCATCCGGGCGATGATCCCGCTCCAGGCGGCCCTCGCCGCACGCGCCGGAGCGGCCGGCACCGGACTCGCCGTCATGGGACTCGTCCCGCTCGCCCGCTCCCTCGCCCGGAAGGTGAGCCCCACATGACGATCCGCCTCGGCTACGGCACCAACGGGCTCACCGACCTCCGCCTGGACGACGCCCTCGAACTCCTCGCCGACCTCGGCTACGACGGGGTCGGCCTCACCCTCGACCACATGCACCTCGACCCCCTCGCCCCGGACCTCGCCGCCCGCACCCGCCACGTGGCGTCCGTGCTCCGGCGACTCGGCCTCGGCGTCACCGTCGAGACCGGCGCCCGCTACGTCCTCGACCCCCGACGCAAACACGGACCCTCCCTCCTCGACCCGGACCCCGAGGGCCGGGCCGCCCGCACCCGGCTGCTCGTCCGGGCCGTCGACATCGCCGCCGACCTCGGCGCCCACGCCGTGCACTGCTTCAGCGGCACCACCCCGCCGCACACCACCCCCGACACCGCATGGCGGCGGCTCACCGCATCCCTTGCCCCCGTCCTGGACGCCGCGGACCGCTCCGGCATCCCCCTGGCGATCGAACCCGAGCCCGGCCACCTCCTCGCCACCCTCGCCGACTTCCACCACCTGCGCGCGCTCAGCGACGACCCGGAACCGCTCGGACTCACCCTCGACATCGGCCACTGCCAGTGCCTGGAGCCCGACCCGCCCGCCGACTGCGCCCGGGCCGCCGCACCCTGGCTGCGCCACGTCCAGATCGAGGACATGCGCCGCGGCGTCCACGAGCACCTGCCGTTCGGCGAGGGGGAGATCGACTTCCCACCCGTACTCGCCGCACTCGACGCACTGGACGGACTCCCGGACACCGGCTACCGCGGCCTCACCGTCGTCGAACTGCCCCGCCACTCCCACGCCGGTCCCGAACTCGCCCGCAGGTCCGTCGAGTTCCTCCGCACGCACGGCCCGTCGAGCCGCTGAACCGCCGAAGGGACCCACGCCATGCCGACGAAGCCGCCGACTCCGGCGAGCACCCCGGGGACGACACCGCCTATCACACCGCTGCTGACCCGCGAAGAACTCGACGCCCGGCTCGGCGGAGCCGCACGCGCCTGGCTCGACGAGGCACTCGCCGAGGCCGAACACGCCGCCGCCCACGAGAACACCGACCGGCCGATCGGACCCCTCGGCGTCCCTCCGTGGGAACTGAGATACGCCACCGCCGGCCGGCACTGCGGACCGGAGCACGCCGACTCCGTACGCGCCCTGCTGCTCGTCGAGGCATGCGCCGCGCTGCCCACCGTGACCCGGCTCTACGAGCAGGGCACCGCCGCCGAACGGCGCGCCGTCCTGAGCGCGCTGCACCTGCTGGACCTCGGCCGCAGCGCCCTCCCGCTCGTCGAGGACGCCCTGCGCACCAACGACACCCGGCTGATCGCCGCAGCCGTCGGCCCGTACGCCGCCACCCACCTCGCCCCGCACGACTGGCGCCACGCCGTCCTCAAATGCCTCTTCACCGGCGTCCCCGCGGACGCCGTCGACCAACTGGCCCCACGCTGTCGAGGCGACGCCGAACTCGCCCGCATGCTCGGCGACTTCGCCGCCGAACGCATCGCCGCCGGCCGACGCGTCCCCACCGATCTCACCCGGGTTCTCGATCTCACCGCCCCCGGCCCCGCCGCCCCCACGGAGGAGTCCTGATGCGCATCTTCGACCCGCACATCCACATGACCTCCCGCACCACGGACGACTACCGGGCGATGTACGACGCGGGCGTACGCGCCCTCGTGGAACCCTCCTTCTGGCTCGGCCAGCCCCGCACCTCGCCCGCCAGCTTCCTCGACTACTTCGACGCCCTGCTCGGCTGGGAACCCTTCCGCGCCGCCCAGCACGGAATCGCCCACCACTGCACGCTCGCCCTCAACCCCAAGGAGGCGAACGACCCCCGCTGCACCCCCGTCCTGGATGCCCTGCCCCGCTACCTCGTCAAGGACTCCGTCGTCGCCGTCGGCGAGATCGGCTACGACTCGATGACCCCCGCCGAGGACACCGCGCTGGCCGCCCAGCTCCAGCTCGCCGCCGACCACGCCCTGCCCGCCCTCGTGCACACCCCGCACCGCGACAAGCTCGCCGGACTCCACCGCACCCTCGACGTCGTCCGCGAATCCCACCTTCCCCCGGAACACGTCCTGCTCGACCACCTCAACGAGACGACCGTGCAGGACGCCCTCGACAGCGGCTGCTGGGCGGGCTTCTCCGTCTACCCCGACACCAAGATGGACGAGGACCGCATGGTCGCGATCCTCAAGGCGTACGGAACCGAGCGGGTCCTGGTCAACTCCGCCGCCGACTGGGGAAACAGCGACCCGCTCAAGACCCGCAAGGTCGGCGACGCGATGCTCGCCGCCGGCTTCGGCGAGGACGACGTGGACCGGGTGCTCTGGCGCAACCCCGTCGCCTTCTACGGCCGGAGCGGCCGCCTCCAGCTCGACACCGCAGCGCCCGGACCGCTCCACGAGGGCAACTCCGTCCTGCGCGGCGGGGAGTGAGGCGATGCGCTTCCGCCACCCGGACGGCTCCACCGTCCACCTCGCGTACTGCACCAACGTCCACCCCGCCGAAACCCTCGAAGGCGTCCGCGCCCAACTGCGCGACCACTGCGAACCCGTCCGCCGACGGCTCGGCCGCGACCGGCTCGGCATCGGTCTCTGGCTCGCCGCGGACGCCGCCCGCACCCTCGTCGACGATCCGTCCGAGCTGCGTTCCCTGCACGCCGAACTCGACCGTCGCGGCCTGGAGGTCGTCACCCTCAACGGCTTCCCGTACCAGGGCTTCGGCGCCGACGAGGTCAAGTACCGCGTGTACACGCCGGACTGGACGGACCCCGAGCGGCTCGCCCACACCACCGACCTCGCCCGGCTCCTGGCCGGACTCCTCCCCGACGACGTCGCCGAAGGCAGCATCTCCACCCTCCCGCTCGCCTGGCGCACCCCCTACGCCACCGACCCCCACGCCGCCGAACGGGCCCGCACCGCGCTCACCACCCTCGCCCGACGCCTCGACGCACTCGCCGACCTCACCGGCAAGTCCATCCGCATCGGCCTGGAACCCGAACCCGGCTGCACGGTCGAGACCACCACCGACGCCCTCGCCCCCCTCACCGACGTCGGACACCCGCGCATCGGCATCTGCGTCGACACCTGCCACCTGGCGACCTCCTTCGAGGACCCCGACACCGCCGTCGACGCCCTGGACACGGCAGGCATCCGCATCGCCAAGGCACAGCTCTCGGCCGCCCTGCACGCCGAACACCCCCACCTCCCCGGAACGCGCGCCGCCCTCGCCGCCTTCGCCGAGCCCCGCTTCCTCCACCAGACCCGCACCCGTTCCCCGACCGGCCTGCACGGCACCGACGACCTCGACGAAGCCCTCACCGGCACGGCCCTGCCCGACACCGCCCCCTGGCGCGCCCACTTCCACGTCCCCCTGCACGCACCCCCCGCACCGCCGCTCACCTCCACCCTCCCGGTGCTCCGGTCCGCCCTGGCCCGACTGGTCGGCGGCCCGCACCCCCGCACCGCTCACCTGGAGGTCGAGACCTACACCTGGCAGGCCCTCCCGGCCGCACTGCGCCCCCGCTCACGCGCCCAGCTCGCCGACGGCATCGCCGCCGAACTCACCCTCGCCCGCGACCTCCTGACCGACCTCGGCCTCAAGGAGCTGCCGTGACCGCAGCCGAGCGACCCGGCACCCCCGCCGCACCCACCCCCCTCCTCGTCATCGACGTCGTCGGTCTCACCCCGCGCCTCCTGGAACACATGCCCCGCCTCAAGGCCCTCGGGCGCTCCGGCACCCGCGCACCCCTGGGAACCGTGCTCCCCGCCGTCACCTGCGCCGCCCAGTCCACCTTCCTCACCGGCACCACCCCGGCCGAGCACGGCATCGTCGCCAACGGCTGGTACTTCCGCGAGCTCGGCGACGTCCTGCTCTGGCGCCAGCACAACGGCCTGGTCGCCGGGGACAAGCTCTGGGACGCCGCCCGCCGCGCCCACCCCGGCTACACCGTCGCCAACATCTGCTGGTGGTACGCGATGGGCGCCGACACCGACATCACCGTCACCCCCCGCCCCGTCTACTACGCCGACGGACGCAAGGAACCCGACTGCTACACCCGGCCGCCCGCCCTGCACGACGAACTCACCGAGAAGCTCGGCACCTTCCCCCTCTTCCACTTCTGGGGCCCCGGCGCCGGCCTCGTCTCCTCCCGATGGATCATCGACGCGACCCGGCACATCCTGGAGACCCGCAACCCCGACCTGGCCCTGTGCTACCTCCCGCACCTCGACTACGACCTCCAGCGCTACGGCCCCGACGACCCCCGTTCGTTCCGGGCGGCGGCCGACCTCGACCGGGCCATGGCCCCCCTCCTGGACGACGCCCGCCGCCGGGGCCGCACGGTCGTCGCCCTCTCCGAGTACGGCATCACCCGTGTCGACCGGCCCGTCGACATCAACCGCGCCCTGCGCCGCGCCGGCCTCCTGGAGGTCCACACCCAGGACGGCATGGAGTACCTCGACCCCATGGCCTCCCGGGCCTTCGCCGTCGCCGACCACCAACTGGCCCACGTCTACGTGCGCCGTCCCGAAGACCTCGAAGCCACCCGCGAGGCTCTGAGGGACCTCCCCGGCATCGAGCAGCTCCTCGACGACGAGGGCAAGAAGACCCACGGCCTGGACCACCCCCGGTCCGGGGAACTGGTCGCCGTCGCCGACCCGGACGCCTGGTTCACGTACTACTACTGGCTCGACGACGCCCGTGCGCCCGACTTCGCGCAGCTCGTCGAGATCCACCGCAAACCCGGCTACGACCCCGTCGAACTCTTCCTCGACCCCCAGGACCCCTACGTCCGGGTCAGGGCGGCGACCGCCGTGGCCCGCAAGAAACTCGGCATGCGCTACCGCATGGCGGTCGTTCCCCTGGACCCGTCCCCGGTTCGCGGCAGCCACGGCCGCCTGCCCACGAGCGAAGACGAAGGACCGCTCATCCTGTGCTCCACCCCCCGCGCGTTCACCGGCCCCGTCCGGGCCACCGAAGTGAAGTCCCTGCTCCTCGAACTCGCCGGACTGCACTGACGACGTCCCGATCCCCGCCTCCCCGAAGGAGTCCCTCCATGAGCCGCCGCA
Source organism: Streptomyces sp. NPDC056061 (assembly GCF_042266885.1). Lineage (NCBI taxonomy): Bacteria > Bacillati > Actinomycetota > Actinomycetes > Kitasatosporales > Streptomycetaceae > Streptomyces > Streptomyces sp. NPDC056061. Next base: position 105,679 of record NZ_JBHJWQ010000005.1, read on the forward strand.
CCTCGGCCGACGCAGAACTCGCCCACCGGCTCGGCAGGCGTTCCCTGCTCGGCGTCGCCGCCGGAGCCACCGCCGCCGCGCTCCTCGGCACCGCCGCCCCGAACGCCTCCGCCCACGACAAGCCCCACGGACAACCACTGCTGCCGCCCGGACGCCTCGGCATCCAGCTCTACACACTCCGCGACAAGGTCGCGACCCTCGGTTTCGGCAAGGTCTTCGCCGAACTGGAGGCGTACGGCTACGACGAGGTCGAATACGCCGGGTACACCCAGGGCTCCGCCGGCCCCATCACCCTGGACCGGCTGAAGCGGCTCACCCACGACCACGGCCTGCGCGGCATCGGCAGCCACGTCGGCTACCACGACGACAACAACCCGAACGCGTACACCTTCGCGCAGAACCTCACCCAGGTACTCGACGACGCCCAGACCCTCGGCCTCACGCACATAGGCACCGCCTCCGGCCCGTTCCGGTACGGATCGACCGTCGACGCCTGGAAGCGCGCCGCCGAGGACTTCAACAGCTACGGGGCCGCGGCCAGGGCGCGCGGCATGAAGTTCTACCAGCACAACCACGCCGAGGAGTTCTCCTTCGCCACCGACCGGCCCGACGTCCGCCTCTACGACGTGCTGCTCGCCGAGACCGACCCCGACCTGGTCTTCCTGGAGATGGACATCTACTGGGCGTACGTGGGGCAGTACCGGTTCGGCAGGCGGGCGGACGGCACCCCGGACACCTTCGACCCGCTGCACTACGTACTGAGGCACCCCGACCGCTACCCGCTCTTCCACGTCAAGGACGGCGAGCACGACGAGACGGCGCGCGACGGGTACCGCATGGTCGACGTCGGGGACGGCGACATCGACTACCGGGGCTTCCTGAACGCCGTCACCCGGACGCACGGCGGCCGCCGCGACCACCACTGGCAGGTCGAGCACGACCAGCCGATCGTCGACGCCTTCACCACCGCCCGCCGCTCGGCCGCCCACCTGCACTCACTGCGCCGCAAGGGCTGCTGACCGCAGCGGGCGGTCCTCCTCGCACCCTCGGCGCGAGGAGGACCGCGGGCGCCGGGACGGCTGTGGGCGCCGACGACGAAGGGCCCCGCCGCACGACCCGCGGACACCGTCGGTGAGCGTGCGTATGCGAAACGTGCGGATGGCGGGAGTCCCGGTGCCGGCCGGACCCGACGAGCCCGCCGCACCGCACTGACCACCGGAAACGTGGGTGAGAGGCACCCGGAACCCCTGGTATTGTTTTCCATGTCGCCGCGGGAGACCGGGGCCGATCACCTAGTCCGGGTGGCGGAATGGCAGACGCGCTAGCTTGAGGTGCTAGTGCCCTTTATCGGGCGTGGGGGTTCAAGTCCCCCCTCGGACACCATGGTCAAGCGACCGAATGAGGCTGGTCAATCCGACATCGAGTCGGGTCGACCAGCCTCATGGCATTCCGGGAATGTCATGAAGCCCGCCACGGATTGCGGCGGGCCCCATGATGCTCCAGCTGGTCAGGCGGGCCGCCCGGTCCGATGCGAATCACGTCGGCCGGGTGCAGGCCGCCGAGCCCCGGATCGCCGCGGCCCGGCCTGCTGTCTCAACACCACGCGTGCGCTCCCAGAACATCGTCCGGAACCGGCTCGCACTCGACTTCGGTCCGGATGCCTCACGATGGTCGTCCAAGTCCGGCACACCGCTCGACCTGCGCCACGAGATCGGGCCGGGCGAACACGACGACGCTCCCGACACGCCCTCGCGGCCCCGACGGAGTCCACCGTGCCCACGGGTGGCCTTGCCCGACCCGTCCCCTTCGTGCAACGGGCGCGCGTGGGCCCGTGGCACGCCACGCCGCCGGTTCCGCAGGACAGATCCGTGTTCTGTGCCCCGGGGCGGGCTCGGCTGTGCGAGGCCATCCGCTCCGCGGCCGCGCCCGACGGAGAGCTGTTCGGATGAGGCAACGCACCATCAGTAACCCCCGGTGGCCGCTACTTTGGGCTGAGCGTGACGTAGCGTTGCCCCTTTGGCGGTGTTCGGAAGAGCACTGCAAGGCATCGTTGTGCCCTCAGTCATGGGGCACCGAGGGGTATTGGGATGAAGCTCTGCTTCCTCGTCGAAGAGCTGTACCGGCATGACAGCATGCCGCTTGACGTGGTCCGGCAACTGTCATCGTGGGGACACCAGGTGGACGTGGTGTGCCCCGGCAGCTCACTGCTGCGGATCTCGGAAGAGGTGCGGGCGGGCACCCATGACGCCTGGGTGCTCAAGACCGTGTCCGGCGGCCCCGGGCTCAGCCTGCTGGAGGCCGCGGCGGCCGTGGGCCTGACCACGGTGAACGACGCGCGGTCGATCCGCGCGGTGCGCGACAAGGTCCTCACCTCCGTCATCGCGCGACAGCACGGGCTGCCGGTTCCGGTGACCTATGCGGCACCGAGGGCCACGCTGTTCGCCGACGTTCCCGAGGAGCTCTTCCCCCTGGTGATCAAGCCCGCCGACGGGAGCTCGGGGCGCGGCGTGCGGCTCGTGTCGGACCCCGGGCGGCTGGCGGAGACGGAGCAGGCGGGGGAGGGGCAACTCGTCGCACAGCCCTACGTGCCCAACTCCGGCTCCGACCTGAAGGTCTACTGTCTCGCGGGCGAATTCCACGCGACCCTGCGCCGCTCCCCGCTCCACCCGGACGGGCCGCTCGACGAAGGAGCCGTTCCGCTGCCCGCCGAGGTGGCCGCAGCGGCGGCGAAGGTGGGAGCGGCTTTCGGCCTCGATCTGTACGGCGTCGACGTGGTGCTCGGACCCGACGGTCCCGTGATCGTCGACATCAACGACTTCCCGAGCTTCCGCCAGGTACCCGATGCCGTATCCCGGCTGGCCGGAGCCGTCCTCGACCTGGCCCGGACGGGCGGTGCCGGCAGGACGGCCGTGCTCGCCCCGGCCCCGCTCATTCCCGCTCAGCCGCGGATTCCCCATGGTCTGCCCCGTCCGCACCCCGTCCCCGGCCCCGAGGCGGACATGCTGGCAGCCGTGCCGGGAGCCGCGCAGAGATGAGGGTGTGTCTGCTGACCGACAAGCCGGACCATCCGCTGCTCGCCGCAACCGCTTCCGTACTGACCGAGGCGGAGCACCGGGTGACGTTCCTGAACCCGGACATCGGAACCGGATCCCCGTCGGAACCGGTGCCCCCGGACGATCTCGCCGACGTCTACCTCCTCAAGGCCCATACCCCCCGGGCACTCGCGCTGGCCCGATTCCTCGAGTCGCACGGCGCCCGGGTGGTGAACTCCGCCGACGCCACGGAGCTGTGCCAGGACCGGAGCCGGACCGCCGTCGTGGCGGAGGGTGCCGGCCTGCCGATGCCCAGGACGTGGACCCTGGACGCGCTGTCCGAAGCCCTTGACGGAGCGGAGCGTCCGGAGAGCGGCTATCCGCTCATGGTCAAGAGCCGCCACAGCCGGCGCGCGGACCTGGTCGCCCGTGTGGACGGCCCGGTCGAGCTCCGGGACCTTGCCGCCGAGTGGTCCGACGAGCCCGTCGTTCTGCAGGAGTTCGTCGCGAACAGCGGCTGGGACCACAAGCTGTGGGTGATCGCGGGAGAGGTGTTCGCGGGGGTGCGCCCCGCGCCCGTGGGCGCCCCTCCGGACGGTGCGCGGGCCGCACCACTGGTCGGTGAACTTCCGCAGTCCTGGACCCGCCTCGCCCTCCGCACGGGAGAGGTCTTCGGCCTGGACGTCTACGGTGTCGACGTGCTGGACCGCGAGGGGGCGCCCGTCGTCGTCGACATCAATGCCTTCCCGGGCATCCGCGGGCCGAGGGGCGCCCCCGCGGCGCTGGCAGCCCTGGCACTGCGAAGCCCCCGGACCGGCCCTCCCGCCCACGAGGTCTGACCCACCCCGGCCGCCGCCACCGGGAATGCGCCCGGGGTGCCGGACCCCGACACGCGCAGCCCGTCGCGGGCCCATGTGTACGCGACGAGCAGCAGGCGTCGTTCCGCAGGCGGGTCCGACGCGTGGCGGAGGCGGCGGACGGTCCGGACACCGTGCCTCTCACCCGCGGACACGGGACATGCCTGTGCGACGGCCGGTGGCCGTCGCACAGGAGTGGGGGCTGCCGGTGGGTGAGGGCCGCAGGGGTGTCGGCGCCGCAGCCGCCGGGTGCCCGCCAGGGGGACGGGACAGCGCTCAGGAGGCGGGCCCGCCGGCCAGTTTCCTTTCCCAGAACACTTCGTCGCGCCATGCGCCGTCGGCGTAGAAGTGATCGTGGGCGATGCCCCAGGAACTGAATCCGTGCTTGCGGAGGACCGCCTGGGAGGCGAGGTTCTCCAGTTGGGTGTGTGCCTCCAGGCGATGCAGGTCCAGCTCGTCCTCGGCGATCCGCAGGGCCAGGCCCACGGCGCGGCTCGTGTGCCCGAGTCCCTGGTGGCGGGAGGAGATCCAGTGGGCCTTGGGTCAAGGCCCGTGACAAGCTTCCCCGCAGTGTCATTCCGGTGGTCTTCGTGCTGAACACCATCCTGGTCGTGCTCTTCCAGGTGAAGTGCGCCAAGGGATCCGAGACCCTGGACGGCTCCGTCGGTGCGGCACGCAAGGCCGGTCTGATCAGTGTGGTGGGGTGTCTCGTCCTGGTCGTCGGCAACATCACCACGGCATGGGTCGCAGGGGCATTCGCACTCGCGGCAGTGCTCCTCTTCACCTTTGCCGAACTGTGGCAGTCGTCGAGCGCATTCGGCCTCGGATTCGGGCCGGCCCCCGAGGCGGCGAAAGGGGAGTACCTGGGGGCCTTCCATCTCCACATGGTTGCTCAGGCCACCGTCGGACCGGCAGTGGTTTCCTTCCTCGTGATCCGCCACGGCTCGTTCGGCTGGCTCGCCATGTGCCTGATCTTCCTGGCCGGCACGGTCGCGATCGGGCCCGCGGTGCGGTGGGCCCGCACGAGCAGGACGACAGCGGCGTCCGCCTGACCCCACCGCTCCGCCCGGGGCGGCGGAGTTCATGAACCGTCCACGGCCGAAGTCCCGGTCTCAGCTCCGGGTGGCGTACACGATGAGGTTGTCCACCGGGTGCCCCTGGGAGTCGAAGGCGCCGTCACAGGTGATGAGACGCAGGGCACGCTCGTCGGTGGCGCCGTAGACCTTCCCGGTCGGGAACGCCTTCTTGCTGACGGTCTCGGTCCCGGTGACCCGGAAGTGCAGTTCGGCGCCGCCGTCGTTGTGGACCGTGATGTCCGCACCCTTGGCGATCTTCTTCAGGTCGTGGAACACGGCCTTGCCGAAGCGGGTGTCGTTGTGTCCGATGAGAACGGCGGCTCCGCGTTCGCCGGGTGCGGGGTTTCCCGTGTACCAGCCGACCGTCATGCCCTTGTCGGCGGGCGGCACCTCCACGGTGCCGTCCCCGTTCAGACCGAGCCGCATCACCGTGCTGTTCACCCCGATCGACGGGATGCCGACCCGGACGGGCCGAGCGGTGGAATCGTCCTTCCCGGGAACCTCCCCTTCAGTCTGCTCGGCGCCCTGCGGGGAATCCGGTGACACCGACGTGGTGGACGAGCCGGCCCCGTCCTGGTGCGCGGCGGACGGGGCGTCCGCTTCGCCGGAGGAGCAGCCGGCGAGGGCGAGACAGAGGAGAGCCGGAAGAACGGCGCGCCGGAACAGCAGGGGGATGCGGGACATGGTGGCTCCAGGAATCGCGGGGGAAGCGGGGGAACGGGACGGGAGCGGGAGACACGGTGGCGGCGCCCCCGCCGGGGCGGCGCCCCGAGGACAAAAGCCCCCCCGGCTGTTATAAAAAACAGAAGCAGCCGACGAACATATATTTGTTTTTGTGGGGGGTGGCCGGAGGATTAAAAAAA
>NZ_JBHJWQ010000005.1:111516-376641 GCF_042266885.1 Streptomyces sp. NPDC056061
GCCCTGCGGGGAATCCGGTGACACCGACGTGGTGGACGAGCCGGCCCCGTCCTGGTGCGCGCCGGACGGGGCGGCGCCACGAGAACATCAGCCGCCGAGCGGTCGGTCACCCGGCGCGGGCTGCCGCGCGGGGCGGGCCACCGGCGGGACGGTGCCGACGCGCGGGAGGGTCAGCGGCCCGGCTGCCCGACGGTGCGCCGACGGAGCACGATCGTGCCCGCACCGGCCATCAGGAGTGCGGCAGCCGCCGAACCGACGAGGACGGTGGTGCTGTCGCCGGAGGCCGCGGCCGGCCGCTCGCCGGCGGCCACCCCGCCCCGGGGAGCCGCGGCGGCGGCACGCTTCGCGGCAGCCGCGCGCTCGGCCGGGACCGGGGTGGGGTCCTCGCCCGCGGCGACACCGCCGCGGGGAGCGGTCGACGACGCCGAGCCCCGGGCGGGCTCGGGGCTCGGGGCCTCCTCGACACGGGCGGCGGCCGACCTCTCGGCGGACGGGGCCGACGGCGCCGGGGCGTCCGCGAAGGCGGCGGCGGACGGAACGAGTACCGCACCTGCCGCGACGGCCGCGAGCAGGACGGTACGCAGGGACGAACGAGACGGCATAGACATGACTCCAATTCAGGTCGGCCTCCGGCGTTCCCGGACACGGTTCGTACCGGGCGCCCGAGGCATGCCGACAGGCTGACGTGAAGTTGTGAGGAAGCTGTCAGATCGCCGTGGTCATCGCATCAGGCCGGTCGTTCCCCGGGCGGACCGCCCGGGGCGCGGTGCGCCGATGTGCCCGTGCCGGTCCCTTCCGCCTCACCCGTCCCGATCGCCTCGGACGTCCCCGCCCCCGCCCAGCTGTCCGGTTTCCTTCGCGTCCCCGCTCCCACGGGGGCGGCGGGCAGCCGCAGCGTGAACACCGACCCCTGCCCCTCGGTACTGGTCGCGGTCACCGAGCCGCCGTGCGCCTCGACGAGCTTCCGCACGATCGCGAGGCCGAGGCCGCTGCCCCCGGTGCGGCGGTTGCGGGATTTCTCCGCCCGCCAGAACCGGTCGAAGACATGGGGCAGATCGGCGGCCGGGATGCCGCTTCCCGTATCGGTGACGTCCACCACCACCTGGTCCGCGGACGCCGACGGGTACGCGTGCAAGGTGATGTGTCCGCCCGCCGGGGTGTGGCGCACCGCGTTGGAGACGAGGTTGCCGATGGCCTGGCGCAGCCGGACCGGGTCGGCGGGCAGCCCGGGGACGGGACGGCCGACGGCCGTGTCGCGCACCGTCAACGCGACCCCGGCGGTTTCCGCCCGTCCCTGGTGGGCCGCGGCGACCTGGCCGAGCACCTCCTCGATGCGCACCGGCTCGACGTGCAGGCGCAACGCGCCCGCGTCCGCGGCGGCCAGGTCCTGGAGGTCGTCGATGATGTGCTGCAGTTGCACCGCCTCCGTGTGGAGCGACGCGATGAACGCCGGGTCGGGCTCCGCCAGACCGTCCTGCGCCGCCTCCAGCCAGCCGCGGATGTTGCTGAGCGGGGTGCGCAGTTCGTGGGCGACGTCGCTGACCATGTCCTTGCGCTGCCCTTCGAGCCGGGCGCGGTGTGCGGACATGTCGTTGAAGGCGGCGGCGAGCCGCCCGATCTCGTTGTCACCGGTGACCAGTACGGGTACCGAGTCCTCCCCGTCCCGCATGCGCTGCGCGGCCCCCGTCAGGGCGCGCAACGGCCGTACGAGACGGGCACCCGCGAGCATCGTGGCCCCGACGGTGAGTGCCAGGACGAGGGCCGCCACGCCCGCGATCTTCGCGGTGTTCGCGGGGGAGAGCGCGAAACCGGGCACGGTGGTCGTGCCACCGTCGTCCCCGATGAACAGCATCGCGGGGGAGGCGACGTAGGAGCTGAGCTGCTCGCGGCGGGCCGTGCCCACGCACGAGGCGGTGGCGCGGTCGTCGTCACCGGTGCGGATGCTCGGCACGGGGCCGGTCGCCTCGGCCGCCGCCCTCTGCCGGGGGACGGGCGTCGGCGCCTCCGGGTGCTCCTCCCAGGAGAGGTCGAGATTCAGCTGTACGCCGTCACGTCCCTGGCGCTTCAGGCAGGCGTCCGCGAGCCGGTTGAGCGCCTTCAGCGCACTGCGTTCGGTCGCGGTCGGCACGTCCAGCTCCTCGGACGCGCACCGAGCGCTCCGGGCCCGGTCCGGGTCATTGCCGACCACCTGGATGCGTGGGCGTCCGCTCGGGCCCCGCACCACGTCCGCCGCGACCCCGGTCCGGTTCAGGCACGCCACCGTCAGTTCGGCATGCCGCTGCAAGGTGGTGCGTTCCGCAGCGGTCAGCCGGAAGGGGCCGACCGCCCGCGGGTCGACGCGGTCGGCCGCGGTGCCCGCCGGGCCCACCGGCTGGGACAGGGCAGTGTCCACGGCCAGGGGATCGACGATCGCCGAGGCCTGGGGCGGCAGGTCGGGAGGGGACGGCTGAGCGGCGGAGTCCGCCAGCGGCCCGTGCTGCTCGGTGGTGAGCGCGATGCGCCGACCGGACTGCTTCGCCAGGTCGCGCACGGTGCTGTCGACACCTTGCCAGGTGGGGTGCGAGGCCGCGTACCCGAGCAGGGTGTTGTAGATCCTGGCGTCGGCGGTGAGGTTCTGCCCCTGCTCCTGCTTGATGGCGCCGGACGTGGTCTGCACGGCCAGCCAGGCGGTGGCGGCGACCGAACAGGCCGCCACCAGCGCCGACACGGCAAGCAGACGGCCGAACAGGCTCTTGCGGAGCGGCAGCCGGCCCGGTCGGTCACGACGGCGCGACTGCTCCTCGGGGTGCCGGGGCGCGCTGCGCATCCTGTTACGACGACGCACGGGAGGAGGGCGTCCGCGGCGACCCGGCCCGGGTGGACGACGTACCCGGCGACGCGGCCCGCGGGGTGCTCCTCGCCGGGTCGGTCAGCTTGTACCCCACGCCGAAGACGGTGAGCAGCCGGGCCGGACGGCGCGGTGCGCGCTCGATCTTCTTTCGCAGGTTCATGACGTGCACATCGACGGTTCGGAAGCTGATGTACCGGTCGAAGCCGTGCAGTTCCTCCAGGAGCCGTTGCCGGGAGAAGACCCGCTCGGGCTCGGCCGCCATGGCGGCGAGGATGCGGAACTCGCCGCGGGTGCACTCCACGAGCCGCCCCTCCACCGAGACCTCGTGCCGGACGGGGTCCACCGCGAGGGCACCGACCCGCAGCACCTGGTCCTCGACGGGCTCCGCGGCCGCCACCCGCCGGTTGCGCCGCAGCAGCGTCCGCACCCGTGCCATCAACTCGCGCGGACTGTACGGCTTCGTCATGTAGTCGTCCGCGCCGAGGTCCAGCCCCAGCAGCAGATCGTCCTCGGTGCTGCGCGCCGTCAGCATCAGCACCGGCAGCTCGCGGTGCTCGGCGCGCAGCACGCGTATCACGTCCAGGCCGTCGGCTCGCGGCATCATCACGTCGAGCACCAGCAGGTCGGGTTCGCGGTGCCGGATCTCGGCGAGGGCGGCGAGCCCGTCCCCGACGACCGTGACCGAGTGCCCCTCGTGCTCGAGGTAGCGGCGTACGAGCTCTGCCTGTTTCTCGTCGTCTTCGGCGACCATGACGTTTGCGCACACACGCACGATCGTAGAGGAGTGCGAACAAACCTTCTGGGCCGCTCGTCCGGGCCGGGCCCCGATCACGTGCTACCGGGCGGCGGCGACCACCGGATAGTGGTCGGAGAGGTTCGTGTACGTGTAGTTCCTGCCCCAGCTCGACACCGTCCAGGGCGCGCTCTCCTCCTCGATCACCGTGTTCGTCCACCCGGACGGCCTGACGTGTCCGGTCCGGTGCAGCACGTGGTCGAGGTCCTCCCGGGGGTCGTCGGGGTAGCGGTCGGCGGCGATCGAGTTGTCCCGGGTGTCGAACGAGTACGGGTGGCCGGTACGGGCGTCGGCCGCGGACAATCCCGCGTCGGCGAGCACGGAGGCGTATTCGGCCGAGCGCGAGTCGACGTTGAAGTCACCCGCGACGACGACCTGTTCGGACACCGGTATGTTCTTGGCGTCGAGGAAGGCGCCGATCTGCTTGAACTGCAGGCTGCGCTTCGCGGCGGCCTCGCCCGCTCCGCATCCGGAGTCGGTCGACTGGGTGTGCGTACCCACCACGTGCACGCGGGTGCCGTCGACATCCAACTCGACATAGGCGAAGCCCTTGTTGGACCACCAGTCGCTGCCGCAGGCGTCCTTGAAGACGTACTGCTCCTTGCGGACGACGGGCCACTTGCTGAGCACGGTGACGCCGCCGTCCTCCGGGGTGGTGGCCGAGTACGCCCCACCGGTCGCGTCCCAGCCGCTCCTGCTCCGGCCCACCACCGGCGTCTGGTACGGGTACTGGTCGGCGGCGTTGCGCAGCAGCGCGTCGGAGGTCCCGTTGTCGAACGCCTCCTGCAGCACCACGACGTCGTTGCCCCGGAAGAAGTCCGTCTTCGGTATCTCCGCGGCCCGGTGGTCCTGCCCCCAGTTCGGGTAGAGGTTCTTGCTCATGAGAAACGTGTTGTACGTCAGGACGCGCAGCGACGGAGTGTCCGCCGCCGACGCCTGCGGAACGTTCGCGGCCAGTGCGGCCGCGGCGAGCGCGGTGGCCAGGGCCACGCCGGAAACTCGGCGGATCGAGGTGTGCGGCACGGGGTCTCCCGGTGCGGAAAGGGGGGTGGACGATTGCCGTCGCCCATCCAAGCAGGCAGAGTTACTCACGGGTAGACATCGGGTGCCGGGAGTCTTTCCGCAATCCCATGAATGAACGTCGGCCGGGCGCCGCGCGAGGGCCCGGGTGCCGACCCGCCGGTGGCACCCGCCTGCTCGGCACCGACGCCCGGCACTCCGGGCGCCCATCCGATTCGTCCCCCTGCGCGGCAGGTCCTCCCCGAAGCAGGCCGAACACCACCACGATCTCCACGAGATGCCGGCCCCCGTGCCGCTAACGTAGATCCGCACGGTGACGGCGACGGTGCCGGGGAGGGTGCACCGCGCGAGGAACCGGGACGGACCGCAGGCTGCTGGTCGTGCTCGACCACGCGCATTCCGCGGCACAGGTCAGGCCGTTCCTCACGTCCGCACCGGGGGTCTTCACGATCGTCGTCGCGAAATCCCCGTTCCCCGGCCTCGACGCCCTGCGGGTGCCGGTGGGGCCGCTGACGGACAAGGACGCCGTACGGCTGCTCACCGAGATCACCGACAAGTCCACCGTCGCCGCCGCCCGTGCCACCCTGCCGTCGCTGCTGACGCGCTGCGGCGGCTCGCCGTATGCCCTGCGGGCGGCAGCGGTCCGGTTGTCCGCGTCCCGGCCGCCCGCACCGGTCGGCACGGCGGCCGACGATCCGGTGCGGGGAGCGGCGGAGGACGGCTACCGCCTCCTGACGCCGGAGGCCGCCCGGGTGTACCGACTGATGGCCCTGCGCGACTGGCCCGCCTTCGACGCCGCGGTGGCATCGCGCACCACCGGCCTGGCCCCGGACGTCGTCTCCGGCCTCCTCGACGAACTCGCCGACGGCATGCTCCTGGAGCGCGGCCCGGACGGAAGCGGGGACCGGCGCCACCACTACCGCCCCGGTGTCCGCGCGCACGCCGAGGCCGCCGCAGTCCGCGAGGACGGAATCGCCGCCTGCTCGGCGGCTCTCGCGCACACGGTGCTGGCCTACGCCGACCGGGCGTCGTCGGCGGCCCACGAGGCGTTCCCGGAGAGCTGGCGGGTGCCGGCGCCCGCGGGCGACGCGGCCGAGCGGCGGTACGAGGACCGGGGCGCGGCACTCGACGCCCTCCTCGCGGACATGGGCAATCTGATCGAGGCCGTGCACTGCGCTGAGGAGTCGGGCGCCCCGGAGACGGCCGTGCGGCTGTGTCGCGCCCTGTGGCCGTTGCAGCTCAAGGCGGGACACCATGAGATGCTGCTGCCGGCCCTGCGCGTCGGAGCGCGGCTGGCCGACACCCATCTGCCGAACAGCACCGAGGCCGGAGCGCTCCACGCTCAACTCGCTCACACCCTGACCGAATTGGGGCGCTGGGAGGAGGCGGAGACGGAGGCGTTCGCGGCAGCGCGGGCCGAGGAGGCGGCAGGCCACAAGCGGGGCCACGCGTCGGCCGTCGAGTTCCTGGGTCTGCTGAGGCTGCGGCAATGGCGCCATCAGGAGGCATACGACTGCTTCGACGAGGCCGGCGGGATCCTGGACACGATGGACGAGCGGGACGACGGCCTGGCCGATGTGCCACGGGCCACGACCCTGCTGGAACGCCATCGTGGACGGGCCCTGCGCGGACTCGGCCGAGGGGAGGAGGCCCGGCGGCGGCTGGAGGCCGCACTCCATGACTTCCGGACGGCCGGCGACACGTACAACACGGCCCGCACGCTCACCGACCTTGCCGAGACCTGGCTCGACGAGGACGACACCGACGCGGCCCTGCCGCTGATCGACGAGGCGATCACGACACTCGACGGCCAACGCGCGGAATACCACCTGTCGCACCTTCGGCGGATGCGGGCGCGCTGCCTCACCGGGTGAGGCCAGGTCACCCCCTATGGCTCCCCAGGCCGCTCCCCTGCCGTCGTCGTCGCCGGCAGGGGAACGACGCGTACGCGGTGCACCCGGTCACCCGTCCGTACCCGGAGCCCGTCGTCGATCGCCCGCGCGAGCCGCTCCGCGGGCGGCGACGTGTCACGACCGCCCGCGGCCAGCCAGGCGTACAGGGCGGACGCGTACGCGGTGGGATCCGCACCGGCATCCGGCCCGGCCGTCACGAGGAGCGGCTGCTCGCCCCGGAACCGGACCACGCACTCCGACGTTCCGGTCGCGTAGGCGGCGAGGGAGCAGTTCCGGTGGCGGCGCAGCACCTCCGCGGTCCAGTCGGACGGCGAGCCGAGACGCGGGTCGTCGGGTACCCCGTCCCGGAACACGACATCGGCAAGGTCCAGTTGGTCCACGTCCCGGGTGTCCTCGTGCAGTGCGACATGGAGTTCCTCGCCGTCGTCCGGGGCCGCCGCCGGTCCACGGGTCGCCCGGCGGCCGACCGCGACCTCGCACGGACCGAGCACCCGCGACCGTACGTGGAGGGGCACGGTGATCCTTCCCGGCTCGTGGTCGGGCAGCGGGAGCGGTTCCAGCGAGGCCGGCCCGTCGGGCTCGGGCGTTTTCATCGACGCGTAGAACAACCGACGCAACCGGGCGGCGGACTCGCCCGGCACGGACGTGGTGAACTCGGCGGGTCCGGCCGGCGGCCGATGAGCCGCGAGGAGACCGCGGACCTGCGCGACGAGTGATGCCTCGGGATCGAGCTTCGGTGCCTCACGCATGAACGAGGAGATCGGGGCGTCCGGGTCGAGCGAGTCGAGCGGGGCGGCGCCCAGCAGCACCGGGGTGCCGAGGGCCGCCGCGTAGTAGGTGACGGAGCCGTGGTCACCGATCACGGCGTCCGCGGCCAGCAGGGCCTGCCGCCATCCGTGCAACGGGTCGATCAGCGAGAGCCCGCCGCGCCGCGCACGGTCCAGCCAGGAACGGATCTGGCCGGGGCCGTGGCCATGCCAGATGTTGGGATGCAGTACCGCGGCGAAACGGTATTCGTCCACGGGGAATTCGGCCGCGACCCGGTCCAGCAGACGGGCGACCACGTCACCTCCGTCGCCACCGTCGCCGAACAACGACTCGGAGTTCCACGTCGAATTGAGCAGCACGAGCCGCTGCCCCGGTCGTACCCCCAGTGCCCGGCGGAAGCGCGCACGATGCGGCCGGGCGGCGAGCATCCGGTCGAAGCAGGGATCACCGGCGAGGACGGCCGTCGGTGCCGCTTCCGGGCAGGCTCGGCGCAGACGGTCGTACTGCTCGGGGTGGGAGAGGACGAGCGCGTCCGCGATCGGCGCACCGTGCGCGAGAAGCCATTCCGGCGCGAGCCCGAAGACGGGAGCAGAAGCCCTGCCCGACCCGTGTCCGGTGTCCGGTGTCGCCAGCCTCTTGGTGTAGCCGATGCCATGCGAAAGGATGACCAATGTGCCGGACAAGGCGTCGAGTCGACCGCCGAAGCTGGCCGAGATCGTCAGGTCGAAAGAGGTCTCGACCGCCTGTTCCCACGGCAGCACCGGCACCCCGGTGTCGGCCAGCAACTCCGCCGTGCCTGCCGCGAACGCGGAGGAGCCCGTGCAGGTCGCCAGCAACTGGATGCGCAGGTCGTCGTCGAACAGCGGCAGCACGTCGAGCAGTCGAGTGGCGGCGGTGACGTTGTGCACGACGACGAGCACCCGCAGGCATGCGCCCCGGGTGACCCACCGTTCGGCATCGTCCCCCACCGGCACCCGCACCCGCCGGTCGTGTCCGCCCTCGATCATCCGCTCTCTGTCCATCGACTCGGCCCATGTGCTCCGCCCGGTCCGTTCCGGGCCGTCCCTACGCGGGGCCACGATAGTCAACGGCTCCGGGCGGCGCGCGGAGTGCCGCGGGGCGATCCCCGGCGCCGGAGCGGGGGGCTCGTGCCCGCGCGCCGATCCGCCACGGATTGCGGGACGGCCCTTGGCCCCGGGCGTCCGTTGATGCGAGGCGCTCCCTTTGATTAATTATGCGTTGAAATTGAACTTCTGTGATCGAGTATGTGGCGACAATAGTTGCGATGAGTGGCCAAAGAATCACTGAACTTCCCTATAGTGAAGCCGCTTTGATCATTCGATCACTGCGCCGAGCGAAGCCCTCGTCACAGGAGTGTCCGTACGATGACGACGCCCGCGTCAGCCACGCCCAATCGTCCTACCGCGTCCACGGCGGGTGCGCTTGGCGGCTGCCCCATGGCTGTCGGTGCTGCCGCGGTTCCGCTCGGCGGTCCCGAATTCCACACCGAGCCGCAGGTCCTGTACCGCGCCATGCGGAGGGAGCACGGTCCCGTGGTGCCCGTGGAACTGCCCGGCGGTTTCCCCGCCTGGCTGGTCATCGGCTACCGCGAACTCCACCAGGTCACCAGCGACGGCGAGTTGTTCCCCAGGGACGTGGCGCTGTGGAACCAGTGGGAGCGCGTCCCGGAGGACTGGCCGCTGTTACCCATGGTCGGGCGGCCGATGCCCTCCATCTACTTCACGGCCGGGGCCGAGCACCGACGCCACGCCGTGATGGTGGGGCAGGCGCTGGAGGAAGTCGAACCATTCGAACTGAGGGGACATTGCGAGCAGTTGGCCGACCGGATCATCGACGGCTTCTGCCATCGGGGAACGGCCGACCTGATCGCCGACTTCGCCGTCCCGCTGCCCGTACTGGTCCTCGCCCGGCTCATCGGCTTCCCCGACGCCGACGGACCGCGCATCGCCGAGGTGCTGCGGGACCTCGCGGACGGCGGCCCCGGCGCGCAGGAGGCCCACCTGCGGTTCGGGGAGCACATGAGGCGCCTGCTGACGGTGCGACGGGCCGCGCCCGGACATGACGTGACGTCCCGCATGCTGGCCCACCCCGGCGCGTTCACCGACGAGGAGTACGTGCTCGACCTCATGGCCATCACCGCCGCCGGGCATCTGACCACCGCCGACTGGATCGGCAACTCACTGCGGCTGATGCTCACCGACGACCAGTTCGCCGTCGCACTCTCCGACGGACGGCACAGCGTCGCCGAGGCCATGAACGAAGTGCTGTGGGAGGAATGCCCGACACAGATCCTCGCCGGTCGATGGGCCTCCCGTGACACCCGGCTGGGCGGCCGGGACATCGGCGCCGGGGACATGGTGCTGCTCGGACTGGGCGCGGCCAACACCGACCCGCACATCCGGCAGCACCTCACGACGGGGGCGGGGCCGTCGGGCCCCCACGGCAACAGCGCGCACCTGGCATTCAGCCACGGCGAGTACCGCTGCCCCTTTCCCGCCCAGGAGATCGCGGAGACCATCGCCCGCACCGGCATCGAGGTGCTGCTCGACCGGCTGCCCGACCTGGCGCTGTCCGTACCGGCCGCGGAACTCGTCCGGCGGCAGTCCGCCTTCCTGCGCGGGATGACCGCGCTGCCCGTCCGGTTCACACCCGTACGTCCGACAGGAGACTTCTCGTGAGCTGCCCGCACGCCGCCGCCGCACGGGGCACCGCTTCGTCCGACGGGACCGTCGTCATCGACCCGCTGGTCCAGGATCTCGACGGGGAGACGGCGCGTCTGTGCGCCGTCGGCCCGCTCGCCAGGATCGAACTGCTCGGGGTGCCCGCATGGACCGTCACCCGGCATGCCGCGGCACGTCGGCTGCTCGTCGACCCCCGTCTGGTGAAGGACATCGACGCCTGGGAACTCTGGAGGAACGGGCAGGTCACACGGGCCTGGCCGCTCATCGGGATGATCGACGCCGGGCGTTCCATGTTCACCGTGGACGGTGCGGAGCACCGGCGTCTGCGCGCCAAGACCTCGCAGGCACTCACCCCGCGTCGGCTGGAGGACATCCGCCCGAGGATCGAGGAGTTCACCGAGGAACTGCTCGATGCCCTCGCCGAGCACGGCGAACGGAGCGAGGACGGCGTCGTCGACCTCAAGGCCGTCTTCGCGCAGCCGTTGCCGATGCGGGTGATCGGCATGCTGATGGGGGTGGACGAGGCAGAACACCCCATGCTGCTCAAGCGGTACAAGGCATTCTTCTCGATGCTCACACCGCAGGACGAACGGCTGGCGCTGCTCGCCGAGCTGGACGAGTTCTACACCGCTCTCGTCCGGGAGAGGACCGCTCGTCCCGCCGACGACCTCACCAGTGCGCTGATTCTCGCCGAGGAGGGCGGTGAGCCGCTCACCGAGGAGGAGGTGATCGGCAACCTCAAGGCGATGGTGGCCGCCGGCCACGAGACGACCATCGGGCTGATCCTGAACTCCGTACGGGCGCTGCTCGCCCGCCCCGACCAGTTGCGGAAGGTACTCGACGGCGAGGTCGCGTGGGAGACGGTGATCGAGGAGACGCTGCGCTGGGACACCCCGACGACCCATCTGCTGATGCGGTTCGCCACCGAGGACATCCGGGTGGGCGACGACGTCATCGCGAAGGGCGAGGGCGTGGTGATCTCGTACCGCGTCATCGGCCGCGACACCGAGCAGCACGGGCCGGACGCGGACGAGTTCGACATCACCCGGCCGACGCCGATCCGGCACATGACCTTCGGCCACGGCCCGCACATCTGTCCCGGCGCGGCGCTCTCCCGGGTGGAGGCAGGCATCGCGCTGCCCGCCCTGTTCGCGCGCTTCCCGGGGCTGCGGGCCGCCGTCCCGGACGACGGGATCCGCAAGCTGCCGGTGATGACCCAGAACGACATGGAGGCGTTCCCGGTCCTGCTGCACGGCTGAGGGGGACCGAGGGCGACGTCGGCCCGGGGGCGGCGTGGTGGGGGATCGGCCCGTGCTCAGGCCGGCGCGTCCGCCAGGGCACGGTCCGCCGCGGCCCGCGAGTCGTGCCACCAGGTGGTGACCGGTTCCCAGACGTGGACCCCGCCGGGCATGCCGACCGCGCGTGCGGGGAACGTCACGCCCACGTGGGAGGGGTCGGCCGCCACGGACAGGCCGGCCACGACATGCCCCTCCGTGGTCCCCGGAACCGCCGTGCGCGCGGCCGCGTACGCCCGAGCGCCCCGCGCGAGCGTGTACGGGGCGCTCTCGGCGGGGGGAGAGGGCTGGGCGGATCCGTCCAGGCCCCGGAAGGTGATGGTCGGGAGCCGGTCCACGACACAGGCCCGGGGGCCGTGGTTGGTGACGTCGAGCCGGACGACGTTCTGCTGCCCGCCGGGGGCGGCCCGCAGGTCGAGGTCCTTTTCCGCGCAGATGCCGGGCGCACCGACGGCCGGGGCCGGTGCGGTGCCGGCCGTGGCCGACGCCGTCGTGGCGGCCGACGCCAGTGCGGTACCGAGGGCGAGGGCGGGGACGAGAGCGGTGCACAGACGCATGGTGTTTCTCCCGTACGGAGCGGCGGCCTGCGGATGTGGCCGGGCGGCCCGGTGACCGGGCAGGGTCGCCATGGCCAGTGTGACCGGTGTCACCAGGTCTCCGCGACACATCGAGGGTATCGGTTCGACATATGCCGGATGTGCCGTATGTTCCACGGGCCTTCCTGCCCGGCGCCGCGAGGGGGCCGGTGCGTGGTCGGTGTCCGGCCGCCTCCGTCCGCCATGGCTCATGGCTCGCCCCGGACACCGCCCGGGGCCGCCCCCGCCGCGGCCCGCCCCGTTACCGTGCCCGGACCGTCGCCATCACCTCGCGGTCCGGCTGCAGGGTCAGCGCCGGTACCGGGTTGATGGTCCCGGGGTCGATCTCCAGGGTGAAACGACGTGCCAGTGCCGCAAGGACCAGTACCGCCTCGACCATCGCGAACCGGGTGCCCAGGCAGACCCGGGGGCCCCCGCCGAACGGGAACCACGCGTACTCCGCGATGTCGTCCCCGTCCTCTGCGTCCCACCGCTCGGGGCGGAACTCCTCCGGTTCGGGGAACCAGCGTGCGTCGCGGTGCGTGGCCCACTGACTGGTCCACACCCTGGTCCCCTCCGGCATCGGGACGCCACCGATCCGTGCTCCGGCCTTGGCGACGCCGGTGACCAGCCAGATCGTCGGGTAGAGCCGCAGGGTCTCCTTGACCACCGACTGGGTGTACGTCAGCCGGGCGTAGTCGTCGAACTCCGGCTCCCGCCCGCCGAGGACCCGGTCGATCTCCTCGGTCAAGGCGTCGCGCACCCGGGGATTGCGGGACAACAGGTACCAGGCCCACACGAGGGTCGAGCTGGTCGTCTCGTGCCCCCCGATGTACAGGGTGACCGTCTCGTCGCGTATCTCCCGGTCCGTGAGATGCGCCCCCGTCTCGTCGACCGCCGTCAGCAACCTGCTGAGCAGGTCGGGCCGGTCGTTCCCGCCCTCGCGACGGCGCGCGACGACCCTGCCCACCTCGGCGTCGATGGCCGCGGCGGCCCTCCTGATCCTCGCCCGCCCCGGTGTCGGCACCCAGTCGGGCAGCAGCGCCCCGATCCCGGCGAACTCCTTGCCGATCTCCCGCAGGGCCACGTCCATCGCCCGGCCCATCGTGTCGGCGTCGGCCCGGGTGTCGACGCCGAAGATGGTGCGGACCGCGATCCGCCGCGTCAGCGCCGCCATCTCCCGTTTGACGTCGATGCGTTCGCCGTCCGACCAGGAGTCCGCGAGCTGTACCGCGCTGTCCGCCATGGTCGCCGCGTACGACCGCACCTGCTTGGGGCGTACGGAGGGCTGGACCAGGGAGCGCCTGCGCCGCCAGTCGGCGCCCCGGGCGACCACCACACCGTTGCCCATCACGGTACGGAACGCGATACCGAGGGCGGGCTGGTCGAAGGTGCGTTCCGTCTCGGTGAGCAGTTCACCGATGAATTCCGGAGCGGCGAGGTACACGCACCGGTTGGGGCCGAACCGCCAGCCGACCATGTCCCCGTGGTCGCGCAGTCGTTCGAAGAAGCCGAGCGGGTCCTTCGCGAACGGGGGCAGGCTCCCGAGGACCGGCAGACCCTTGGGGCCGGCGGCGATCGTGGGGACCCGTGGTGCGGCGCCCGTGGCCGGGCCGGTTTCCGTGGACATGAACGTCTCCGCTCCCTCGTTGTGCGTCCGCATCGGTGTGCGGCGGCCCCGGGGTCGGGACGGGCCACGCGATACCGATGCCTTCATCCGCCGTGTGCCGTACGTGAGTTGTCGAGGGTAGCGGCGGAGTGGGCGCACGTGGCCGGTATCGCGAGGAGGAAGGGGAGAGCGGGGCGGCAGGGGCGGGGCCCGGGCACGGTCCCGCCCCGCGACGGGCGGGTCAGACGCCCGGCGGGACCCGGGACGGACGGCCGCTGCCGCGGGTCAGGGAGTAGCCGAACACGGCCGCGAGCGCGCCGAGCATGCCGCCGCCGACGGTCCACAGCCAGCGGTCGGTCCACCAGCCGGAGGCCCAGCCGTCCTCGGGCTCGCTGCCGAGCGAGACCCTGGCCGACCCGGCGTCGCCGGGGGCGGCCGAGGAGTCCGAGGTCTGTGCCACCGAGGACGCGCCCGGGACCAGCGGTTCGGCGAGCGCGCCGTCCACGTGCGCCGAGCCGCCCTTGTCGACCGCGTCGACCTGGATCTCGGTCCGGACCGGAAGGCCGAGGTCCGCCTGGGGCAGGTCGACGACCGTGAGGCGGACGTAGTAGCTGCCCGGCAGCGGGTCGTTGGCCCACGGCTCGGACCAGGCGCGAACGGTCCGCAGCACGCAGGTCAGCTCGACGGAGGCGGCGTCGGGCGCCGCCTTCCCGGTCTGACGTCCGTACATGCACGCCTGGCGGCGGCGCAGCCCGTCGTACACGTCGATCTGCCAGGTCGACGTGCCGTGGCGGGTCGCGTTCTGCGGCAGCTCGACCTTCGCCCTGACGGTGGCCCGCTGACCGGCGTCCGCGGGGAAGACCCAGTACAGGTAGTCACCCGTGGACGCCCCGGCGGTGGCGCGCTGGTTCTGCTGGATCGCCGTGGCGGTGCGGAAGGTGGTGCCGGCCTCGGTGGGGCCCGATGCGCCGTCGGAGGCGCTCGGGCTCGGGCTCCCCGACGGGTCGTCGGCCGCCGCCGAGCCCGCCGAGCTCAGCAGGGCGAGCCCGGCCAGCAGCGCACCCGCGAGCACACGAGTCGTACGCGTCATCAGTTGGTCCTCCAGACGGCGATGCGCCAGCGCGAGATCCAGCCGGTCAGCAGACCCGCGACCAGCCCGGTGAGGACCAGGACGCCCAGCAGCCACCAGCCGCGGCCGAGGCCGAACGCGGCGACATCGGCCGCGTCGTCGGGTGCGTCCACCAGGTCCACGGTCAGCTCGACCGGCATGCCCGGTGCGGTCTTCACCGAGGCGGGGGCCGAGAAGGAGTTGCTGACCTGGAGACACACGGTCTCGGCGGGAGGCTCGGTGCCGTCCTCCTCGGCGTCCTGCTCGGGCTTCGGGTAGCGCAGGCCGGAGGAGATGGCGTCGGTGCGCCCGGTGCCCGACTCGGAACCCCGGACGATCTCCCGGCCGTGCACGGTCACCGCGCGCAGCAGCACGCCGTAGTCGTTGTTCACGGCGCGGTCCGCCGAGACGCTGACCGAGGCGCGCAGTTCCTGACCCGGCCGCACGTCCACCCGGTACCAGCGGTGCTCGCCGATCTTCTCCCGGTCGGTGTACAGACCCGCCTTGAGCTCGGGGGCCTTGGAGCAGCGGTCCGCGCCCTCGGTCGCCACCGGCGTGACGACGGGCTCGGCGGCTCTGTCCACCAACTGCTTGACACGTCCCGAGAGTTCGTCGGCGTGCTGGACCGCGGTGTAGGTGCCGCCGGTGGCCTCGGCGATGCACGTCAGCTGCTCACGGATCTTCGCGTTCGGCACCAGGCCCAGGGTGTCGATGACGAGATGGATGCCGCGGGCCGCGATGTCGCGGGCCACCTCGCACGGGTCGAGCGGGCCGCAGGTGTCCTCGCCGTCGCTGATCAGCACGATCCGGCGGGTGGTCTCCCCGCCTTCGAGGTCGTCGGCGGCGCCGAGCAGGGCCGGGCCGATCGGGGTCCAGCCGGTGGGCGCGAGGGTGGCCACCGCGGTCTTCGCCTCGGTGCGGTCCAGCGGACCGACCGGGTAGAGCTGCTTGGTGTCCTTGCAGCCGACCTTCCGGTCGTCCCCCGGGTAGTTGGCGCCGAGCGTCCGGATGCCCAGCTCGACCTGTTCGGGGACCGCGTCCAGAACCTCGTTGAACGCCCGCTTCGCCGCTGCCATGCGGGACTGGCCGTCGATGTCGCGGGTCCGCATGGAACCGCTGACATCGAGCACCAACTCGACCTTGGGAGGAGCCTTGGTGGGGGTTTCGTCGGCCGCGGCGGGCAGCGCCGAACCGAGCCCGGCGGTCAGGGTGGCGAGCAGGATGCTCACCCCGACCGTCAGCCTTCTTCTTATGATCATCGCCGGATACTATTGAAGATCGCTTCGCTTCCCCAAACCGATGCGGAGAGTGGTATGAGGCCCTTCCCGCCCCCTACGGGCGGGGCCGGCCGACGGGCGTTCGACGCCATCTGACGCATAATCAGCCGCGGGTGCCGGGACGCCCGGTCCCGGGGTACGGGCCCTCGGCCGACAAGGAGCGGACCGCACCCTCCAGCGCCGTTCCCACCCGCTCCCAGGTGGCCGAATCGCGCCGGAGCGCGGGCAGTCGGGCCCCCTCGTCGGTGTCCCAGCCGGTGGCGATCGCGACCGGATCCCCGTCAGTCGCCGCGGCGGCGGCCAGCGCGGCCGCCCCCCGGGCCACGAACTCGTCCCCGGCGGGCACGATCACCGGTCGGCCGGAGAGCCGCCGCACCGTCTCCACCCAGGCCCGTCCCCGGGCCCCGCCGCCGATCAGGCGCAGCGGCCGGGCGGCCACCTCCGGGTCGGCCGGATCGAGGCCGCAGGCCCGCAGCAGTTCGTCCAGGGCGTGCAGCACGGTGACGACCGCGCCCTCGTACGCGGCGCCGAGGATCTGCTGTGCGGTGGTGTCGTGCCGGAGGCCGGTCAGTTGTCCGGACGCGGTGGGCAGATCGGGGGTGCGTTCGCCGTCGAGGTAGGGGAGGAGCACGGCCTCGCCGCCGGGGGCGGCGTCCTCGCGGTCCAGACCGAGCAGTGCGGCGATCCTGTCCACGGCGAGCGTGCAGTTGAGGGTGCACGCCAACGGCAGGTACGTGCCGTCCGCCGCGGCGAAGCCGGACAGCGCCGCCGACGTCGGCCGGGTCCGGGAGGCGGCGAAGACCGTCCCCGAGGTACCGAGGCTGAGCACCGGGTGGTCCAGCAGGCCGCTGCCGCCGAGCCCCAGGCCCACCGCGGCGCCCATGTTGTCACCGGTTCCGGCGGCGACGGCGATGCCGGCGGGCAGCCCCAGCGCCTCGGCCGCCGCGGCGGCCAGCGGGCCGACGCACGTCGCACCGGTCTCGGCCACCTCCGGCAGCAACGCCGCGTCCAGGCCGATGAGTCGGAGGATCGCGGAATCGTACGAGCCGGTCGCGGTGGAGTACCAGCCGGTGCCCGAGGCGTCCCCCGGATCGGTGGCGGCTACGCCGGTCAGGCGCTCGGTGAGGAAGTCGTGGGGGAGACGGACGGCCGCAGCCGCGTCGGCGGCCCGCGGCTCGTTCTCGCGCAGCCACTGCCACTTCGAGGCGGTGACGGAGGCCACCGGAACCGATCCGGTCCGTGCGAGCCAGGCGTCGGGACCGCCCGCGGCCGCCGTCAGTGCGGCGGCCTGCGGCGCGGAACGGGTGTCGTTCCACAGCATGGCGGGACGCAGCGGACGCCCCGACCGGTCGAGGACGACCAGGCCGTGCTGCTGCCCGGCGACCGCGATGCCCGTAACGGCGGAGGCGGGGACACCGGACTCCCCCAGTCCGGCCGAGACGGCCTCGCACAGCGCCCGCCACCACCGTTCGGGGTCGCTCTCGCGTGCTCCCGCCCCGCCGGTGACCGCGTGCGGCGCGCGGCCGACGGCGAGCGGACGGCCGGTCCCCGTGTCGACGACGGCGGCCTTGGTGGACTGGGTGGAACTGTCCACGCCGATGACGACCGTGCGCGGCGGCATGGGCGACCTCTTTCCTGTCCTGAGGTGCGCCGCGTCCCCTCCTCCGGCGTGTCGCGGGTCTCCCCGCGCCGGGCGAGGGGCGCAGCGGTACGGGCAATCGATCGTAGGGAAAACAAATTACGGGACGGACGTCGCCGTGGGCGCGGGTTCGCGTGACCCGACATCGCCATGACGTTCGCAGGCGCACGCGGGGTTACGGTCCGGCAGTCACGCGTGCATGATTGGTCAAGCCAGTGAACAAATGCCCCGCCGGACAGGACCGGCCCGGGAACCCGACGGCACGAAGGCGGTCAGACGATGACGGGACGCTTCACGCCCACCCCCGAGGACAGGTTCACCTTCGGCCTCTGGACGGTGGGCTGGCAGGGCCGCGACCCCTTCGGCGACGCGACCCGTACGGCACTCGACCCGGTCGACTCGGTGTGCCGTCTCGCCGAACTCGGCGCGTACGGCGTGACGTTCCACGACGACGACCTGATTCCGCCCGGCTCGTCGGACGCCGAGCGCGAGGGAATCGTGAAGCGGTTCCGGCAGGCGCTCGACGCGGCCGGGCTCGTCGTTCCCATGGCGACCACGAACCTCTTCACCCATCCGGTCTTCAAGGACGGCGCGTTCACCGCCAACGACCGGGACGTACGCCGCTACGCCCTGCGCAAGACGATCCGCAACATCGACCTCGCCGTCGAACTCGGCGCCACCACCTACGTGGCCTGGGGAGGCCGTGAGGGAGCCGAATCCGGCGCGGCCAAGGACGTCCGGGTCGCCCTCGACCGCATGAAGGAGGCATTCGACCTGCTCGGCGAGTACGTGACCCGACAGGGCTACGACCTGAGGTTCGCCGTCGAACCCAAGCCGAACGAGCCCCGGGGCGACATCCTGCTGCCGACGATCGGCCACGCCCTCGCCTTCATCGAGCGCCTCGAACGGCCCGAACTGGTCGGTGTCAACCCCGAGACCGGGCACGAACAGATGGCCGGGCTCAACTTCCCGCACGGCATCGCGCAGGCACTCTGGGCGGGCAAGCTCTTCCACATCGACCTGAACGGCCAGTCCGGCATCAAGTACGACCAGGACCTGCGCTTCGGCGCGGGCGACCTCCGCCAGGCGTTCTGGCTGGTCGACCTCTTGGAGACGGCGGGGTACGCAGGCCCGCGGCACTTCGACTTCAAGCCTCCGCGCACCGAGGACCACGAAGGCGTCTGGTCCTCGGCGGCGGGCTGCATGCGCAACTACCTGATCCTCAAGGAACGCGCCGCGGCCTTCCGCGCCGACCCCGTGGTGCGGGAGGCCCTGCGCGCGTCCCGGCTCGACGAGTTGGCCCGTCCGACCGCCGCGGACGGCGTCGCCGGGCTGCTGGCCGACCGGTCGGCGTACGAGGAGTTCGACGTGGACGCGGCGGCGGAGCGGGGCATGGCGTTCGAGGTGCTGGACCAGCTGGCGCTGGACCACCTGCTCGCGGTCCGCTGACGGCGCGTCACGGCTCGCCGACCGCACACGGGATCCAGCGGATGCGCACCATGCGGTCGGCGGCGGGCGACGGTCGGTTTCGATGGTCGGCCGGGCGCGGTGTCCGTCCCGCGACCGTTCGCGTCGCGTACGCGGTCCCGTGGTGTGCACGCGGCGTTCCTGCGGTGCGCGGCGGGGGAAGCGTGCGGCCGAGGGGAGCGTCCTGCGGCTCCGCGGGGCGCGCGGACAGCACACGGGCCGCCGGGAGCCCGCGGATCAGTGGGCCGTCCGGTCCGACGCGTACGCCATCGGGTCGGCCAGTACCCCCGCCGTCACCAGCGCCGCGGCGCCCCGCGCCGCGTCACCCGCCACCGAGGAGGCGCGCAGCCGCCCGTCGCCGGGTGACCAGAGCCCGGACACCACTCGGGCGGACAGTTCCTCGTCGGCGGCGGGCGAGAGCCACGGCATCAGCTTCCGGTAGATCCCGCCGAGCACCACCGCGTCCGGGTCGAGCAGATTCACCGCGCCGGACAGCACCCGGCCCAGCATCCGGCCGGCCTCCGCGAGCGCGGCCACGGCCCGCGCGTCGCCGTCCCGCGCCCGGCGTTCCAACTCGGCGACCCCGGCCCGGTCAGCGGACTCCTCGATGCCCGCCGCCCGCAGCAGTGCCGACTGCCCCGCGTACCGCTCCAGACAGCCCCGTGAGCCGCACCGGCACTCCGGACCGTTCGCATCCACCACGACATGCCCGATCTCCCCGGCGAACCCGTGGGCCCCGCGCAGGAGCTCACCGTCGACGACCAGGGCGCCACCGACACCGATCTCGCCCGTCACATGGAGGAATGTGCAGATCGGGGCGAGCCCGCCGAACCAGAACTCGGCGAGGGCCGCCAGATTTGCCTCGTTCTCCGAACCCACCGGGAGCGCCCCGTGCCCGGGGCGTCGCTCGGCGAGCGCGGCGGCGAAGATCTCCTCGGCCGGGACGTGGCTCCAGCCCAGGTTGGGAGCCTGACGCACCGAGCCGCCGGAGACCAGGCCGGGCAGGGCCAGTGCCGCCCCCACCGGGAACAAGCCCTGCTCACGTGCCGAATCCAGGGCGTGCGCGGCGATGCGGGCCGCCCGTGCCAGCGCCCGTGCCGGTGATGTGCCGCGGTTGTCCAGATGCTCGGTGAGACGGACCCGGTCGGTGCCCGCCAGATCGACGACACACACCGACACGTAGTCGACGTTGACCTCCGCGCCGAGCCCGGCCGGACCGGTGTGCGCCACCCGGAGTGCGGTTCCGGGCCGCCCCGCCTGCCCGCTGAACGCCTTGCCGGACTCGGTGAGGAGGCCGAGCCCGAGGAGCTGCTCGACGAGCGAGGACACGGCGGCCCGGGTCAGCCCCACCCGTGTGGCCACATGGGCCCTGGTGGTCTCGCCCTCGTCCCGGACCGCCCGCAGCACCAGGCTGAGGTTGCTCCGGCGAACCGTGTCCTGGTCGGCCTTCGGCCCCAGCGGTGCGAGGTTGCGCTTCATAGGGGGCCGAGCCTATGCGATGGGGTTCCGGGCCCCGGCGACGCCCGTGCGCGGGGGGAACGAGCAGCTCGTGCCCCCTTCCCCCGCGGACACGCCGCCGGAGCGACCGGTGTGTGCGGCGCGTCCGGGGGCGCCGGGGCTCAGGCGGCCGAGCCGCGGGCCCTGAGCATGTCCGCCATGAGCCCGATCTCCGACTGCTGGCCCCGCACCATGCCCGCCGCCAGGTTCCTGATCTCCTCGGTTCCCGCCGCGTCGGCCGCCGCCCGTGCCATCTCCGCGCCCGCGCGGTGGTGCGTCGTCATCAGCTTCAGATACCTCACCTCCGCGGCCCGGTCCTTCGCCTCCCGCAGCGCGTCGAGTTCGGTATCGGTCGCCATGCCCGGCATCAGCGAACCATCGCCCCGCGGTGTGAAGGCATGCCCCATCCACGCCATGGGCCGAGCGCCGGACGACTTCGGCCGCCCCCACATCTCCAGCCAGCCGAGCATCATGCCGCGCTGATTGGCCTGGGTGTTGATGATGTCGTACGCGAGCCGACGCACCTCCGCATCGGTCGTGCGGTCCCGCACGAGGAACGACATCTCGACCGCCTGCTGATGATGGATCGACATGTCGCGGGCGAACCCGACATCGGCCGAGGTGTCCGAGGGGGCGCCAGGCGACGCGGCGGGGTCCGCGGAGGAGGAGGGCCCGGCGAGCATCAGGGCGACGAGCCCCAGAGCCGGCAGCAGTACCGCCGCGCCCGCCATCACCATCGGGCGCGAGGCCCGGGCCGGGGGCGTCACCGGGCGACCCCGCCGGTGCAGGCCGCGCCCGGTTCGGGGGTCTGCGGCCCCTGCACGTACGTGGTGAAGAACTGCTCCACGCGGGCGTCGGCGGCGCTCGTCACCGTGACCTGCTTGCCCCAGGCGCTGAGCATGAGCGGGGCCGCCTGGTCCTCGACCGGGCTCATCAGGGAGTAGGGCGTCGCCCCGACACGGTCGCCGAGCTTCTCGATGTCGTCCGGGTCCGCCTTCTTCGTGTAGGTCACCCAGACCGCGCCGTGCTCCAGCGAGTGGACGGCGTTCTCCTTCGGTATCGGCTCGGTGTAGACATCCGCGTCGCAGTTCATCCACACCGGGTTGTGGTCCCCGCCGACCGGCGGGTTCATCGGGTAGTCGACCTTCGTCCCGACATGGTTCTGGGCGAGCTCGTCCCAGGTCCGTTCGCCCTGCACGGGGGAGCTCTTGGCCTCGGTCTCGGCCTTCTCCTTCTTGTCGGCGGCGGACATCAGATAGCCGCCGCCCGCGACGAGCGCGGCGACCACCGCGACGGACGCGGCGATGGTGACGACGCGGCTGCGCCGCTCGCGGGCCCGCTCCTTGCGGCGCGCCTCCTCCAGCTTGGCGCGACGTGCGGCGGCAGGGCTGTTCTGCTTGTTGGCGGAAGACATGGGAGTCCTTCGGTTTCGACGGATGGATGAGGTTCGGGGCATGCCGGAGAACGCTCCTCGGGGGTGCCGAGGAACGCGCCCTGCCTCTAGATCCGTTGAACCTGCAGACGGAGATGGTCGACTTCCTGCACGGCGCCGTTGGACGGGCCGCGGATCGTGGCGGCACCGGTGAGCGGTGCGGCCGGAGCCGTGACGGTCGCACCCGGAAGTGCCACGGGCGCACTCTGGCCGGGCACGACGACGGGAGTCGAGTGCTCGGACACGCCGTGACAGGAACTGCCCGTGCCCCGGTCCTCCGGGGCGTCGGCCCGCACGGTCGGGACGGCGACGTGGTGCACCGGTGCCATGGCGTCGGCGGCGGCCGTGGCACCGGGCGCGCCGGTGTGGTGCGCGACCGACGCCGCATCCGGGAGCGAGCAGCACGAGACGAGCGCACACAGCACGAACAGCCAGCCGAGAACCACCGACGCGGTGGCGCTCGGCCCCCGGCGGTGCGTCGGTTCACTCGGCCTGTTCATCCTCGCCATCGTACGTGGTGCATGAAAGTTCAATGACAGGTGGCCGAAGCGGCGCGAATCCCTGCCCTTCCGAAGCCCCGTGCGTTCGCGTCGCCCCGCCGTGCTGTGCCGCCGCCTCCGCGTGGAGGCGCGGCGGGACGGGTCACCCCCGGTCCAGCGCCCGGTCGGTGAGCGGGCCGGCGCAGCCCGTGTACCGGGCGGGTTCGGTGAGATCGGCAAGATCGAGACCGGCGAGTTCCGGCTCCTCGTCCAGGACGTCGGCGAGGACATCGGCAAGATCGGTGGCCTCCGCGCGGGCCCGCGCGGCGGCGTTCACCAGAACCTCCCTCGCCCGTTTCCGGCCGATCCGCTCGGCGAACACGGCGGCCAGTCGTTCCGAGACGATCAGCCCGTCGGTGAGCTGGAGGTTCTCCCGCATGGCGTACGGGACGACGCGCAGCCCCGCGGTGAGTTCGGCGACGCCGTGCGTGGCCCCGCCGACGAGCCTGAGCAGTTCGCGCAGCGGCTCCCACTCGGCGTGCCAGGCCCCGGCGGGCCGTTCGTCCCCGGCGGCGAGCGATCCGTACAGCGTGGCCGCCAGGCCCGGGGCGCGTCGCGCGGACGCCGCGATCAGTGTGGACCGCACCGGATTGTCCTTGTGCGGCAGGGCGGACGAGTCACCGCCCCGCCCCTCGGTCACCTCGCCGATCTCGGTGCGGGACAGGGTGAGCACATCGGCCGCCGGCTTGCCCAGGGCACCCGCGGTGAAGGCGAGCGCGCCGGCCAGGTCGGCGACCGGGGTGCGCAGGCTGTGCCAGGGCAACAGCGGTTCGGCCAGGCCCAGTTCATTGGCAAACGCCTGGACGAGCGGCAGGCCCGGACCGCGCTCCTCGGCGGGGGCCCGGCCGCCGTCGACGGGCAGGAGGGCGTCGAACGCGGCAAGGGTGCCCGCCGCGCCCCCGAGCTGTACCGGCAGCGACTCCCGTACGGCCGACAACCGGTCCCGTGCGTCGAGGATCAGCGCGCGCCAGCCCGCCGCCTTCAGCCCGAAGGTGGTCGGCACGGCGTGCTGGGTGAGGGTGCGACCGGCCACCGGGGTGTTGCGATGGGCGACGGCGAGTCGTGCCACCGCGTCCGCGGCCCGCGTCAGGTCGTCGAGCACCGGCGCCAGGGTTCGCACGGCGACCAGCATGGCGGCGGTGTCCAGGATGTCCTGGCTGTCGGCGCCCCGGTGCACGTACGGCCGGGCGTCCGGGGCGACCGCCGCGATCAGGTCGACGACCAGCGGGACGACCGGATTGCCGACCGCGCGTGCGCGCAGCGCCAGGTCACGGACATCGAACCGGCTCGCGTCGGCCGCCGCCGTCACCGCCCGCCCGGCCGCCGCCGGTGCCAGTCCGCAGGTGACCTGGGCGCGGGTGAGCGCCGCCTCGGCATCGAGCATCGCCTGCAGAAGGGCGCCGTCGCCGGTGGCGGTCTCGGCGGGGGTGCCGGCCCATCCGGGCGCGATCAGCCCGGTATCGCTCTCGTACGTCAACGGAACTCCCGGGGGATCATGTGCCGGCCGCGGGTCCGGAGGCCGGGCCGCCCCGGTGGATGCCGAACACCGCCCCCTGCGGATCCCGGATCACCGCGATCCGCGGTCCGCCCGGAACGTTGGTGGGCGGCATCAGCGGCTCGCCGCCCGCGCCCTGCGCGGTGGCCGCCGTGGCGTCGACGTCCCGCACGGCGAAGTAGGGCACCCAGTGGGGCGGGGCGTCGGGCGCGAACCGGTCGTCCATGATCACCATGCCGCCGAAGTCCTGGCCGGCCACGCCCCACTGCGGATAGCTCTTCGAAGCGGTGTTCACCGTCCACCCGAGGACCGCGGGATAGAAGGCGAGGGCCGGGGCGGCCTCATGGGTGACGAGTTCGACCCAGCCCAGCGCACCCGGATCGTTCAGCCGCTCGGCGCCCGCGAAGGCGCGTGCCTGCCACAGCGCGAACACCGCGCCGGACGGGTCCGCGACCACCGCGAACCTGCCCTGGTCGAACACGTCCATCGGGCCGACCAGGAGTGAACCGCCCGCCGATCTCACCGCCTCGGCAGCGGCGTCCGTGTTCTCGCAGGCGAACGAGACCGTCCATGCGGTCGGCTGCCCGGGCTGGTAGATCGGGCTGAGCGCGGCCACCCGGGCGTTCCCCAGGTGCGCCATCGTGTAGCCGCCCGCCTCCTCGCGCGGATCGGTCTCGGGGCGCCAGCCGAAGAGCGCCGCGTAGAACGACGTGGCCGCCGGAATGTCCGAGGTGCTCAGCTCGACCCAGCAGGGGCCACCGGGGACCGGTGCGGACGGCTTCATCGGATTCCTCCTGGGACGCGTGGTGGTGAGGGCTCGGCACGACCCGGACGGGCCGCGTCGTGGGGTGGGCCGGGGAGCGCGCAGGACATGGCCTCGGATCGGCCCGCCGGCGCAGTTGAACGCTATGGCCTCACCGGGGGAGCGGCCAGCGGGGTCGCGAGCGGTGCGCCGCTCGGGGGAAACTATTTTACAGGTGTAATACCTGTTAAGGTGTATGGGTGAGTGATGCATCCATACGATCCGGGCGACCCTCTGTCCGCAGGCTCCCGCTGGTGGCCCCGCTGCGTCTCGTCCGGCCGTCGGACATGTGGTTCAAACCGGCGACCAGCGTGGTCGTCGCCACCGCCGTGCCGGACCTGGCGCTGTTCGCCGCCGACCGGCTCGATCTCGTGATGTACACGATGGCGGGTTCGCTCTGTGCGCTGTACGGCCACAATCTGCCGTACGCCCGCCGGGCCAGGGCGGTCGCGGGTGTCGTGTTCGCGATGGCCGTCGGTCTGGCGGTATCCCTGGTCGCCGCCTCGCTCACCGGATCGACCCCGGTGCTGATCGCGGTGGGCGCCCTGCTCGCGGCCGTGCAGAAGACGCTCTGCGACGCCACCCGCATCGGCCCGCCCGGACCGGTGATCTTCACCTTCGTCACCTCGGCCGCGCTCTTCGCCCCGCAACACCTCGGTCAGGTCCCCGGCCATCTCGCACTGTGCCTGGCCGCGGGCGCGGTCTCGTGGCTGGTCACGGTCGGCCCGGCAGCCGTCCGCAGGGAGGGCCCGGAGCGCCGGGCGACCGCACGCGCCCTCGAAGCCGCCGCGTCATATGCCGCCCGGCCCGGTCACCGGACCCGGCACGCCGCGGCCGCCGCCGTGCACGCGGCCTGGCAGACCCTGCTCGCCGCCGGACGTCCCACCCCCGTGCGGCGGGCACTGGAGCGCCTCCTCGTGCACGCCGAGGCCGCCCTGGCCCATGGCGCCGCCGGCACCGCCCCGGCCGGCGCCGACGCGTACGACCCCGACCGGCTCCGGGCCTGGGCCCGTAGGACCAGGGCCCGCGGCCCCGTTCCCACCCCGCCACCGGCCACGGGCGCCGACGACGAACTGTTCGGCATCGACGAGAAACGTGCCGCCCGGCGGACCGGCGGGCGCCGCGAGGCCCGGCGCGCGCTGCTGCGCAGCCTCGCCCCGGGCTCCCCGCTGCTGCCCATCGGCGCCCGCGTGCTCCTCGGCTGCGCACTTGCCGGCTACATCTCCCAGGCGGCCGGTGTCGGCCGCCCGTACTGGGCGATCGTCACCGCGGCATCGCTCTACCAGGCCAATGTGACCCTGACCTGGAACCGGGCCCTGCAACGGACCCTCGGCAACCTGCTCGGCGTCCTCGTCTTCGCCGCCGTCCTCCCGTTCAGCCGTGTCTCACCCCTCGCCCTCATCGGCTGCTGCCTGTTCTTCGGCTTCGCGGCGGAGGCCCTGATCACCCGCAACTACTGGCTGGGATCCGTCGCCGTCACTCCGATGGCCCTGCTGGTCCTGGAGTTCGGCGGCACCCACCCGGCCGGTGAACTGATCGGCGACCGGGTCCTGGACACCGTGATCGGCGCCGCCGTGGGCCTGCTCGCGGCCATGCTGGTGACCAACCGCCGCGCCGCCGGGCGGCTGGAGCAGGCGCTGGCCGCCACCGACCGGGCCCGCGCCCACGCCGTGCACGCCCTCGCCGCCCCGCGGACCACCACCGCCGACCTCGATGCCGCCCGCCGC
Source organism: Streptomyces sp. NPDC056061 (assembly GCF_042266885.1). Lineage (NCBI taxonomy): Bacteria > Bacillati > Actinomycetota > Actinomycetes > Kitasatosporales > Streptomycetaceae > Streptomyces > Streptomyces sp. NPDC056061. Next base: position 138,005 of record NZ_JBHJWQ010000005.1, read on the forward strand.
AGGCTCACCGGATCGCTCGTCGAACTGCGCGAGGCCGACGACACCGCCACGGGCGAATGGTGGCAGCGTGCCCTGCCCCAGGAGCAGGTCCTCGCGGCGGAGCAGGCCGGACACCGTACGCTCGCGGCTACAGCGAAACGGCGGGGACTGATCGCGCCCGCCCAGGAGAACGGAGCGGTGTGACCGACGACATCGTCGCCTCGGTGGTACGGCAGTGGCGGGCCGTCAACCCGGAGCTGGACACCGGACCCATGGAACTCATCGGCCGGATCAACCGCTGCGCGGCCCTGCTCCAACAGGCGGAGGACGCCCCGCTGCGCGCGGCCGGACTGACCCGTGCCGAGTTCGACCTGCTCGGCGCGGTGCGTCGTACGGATCGTGAACTCACCCCCGGCGAGCTGGCCAGGGAGACGTTCTCCTCCGGCGCCGCCGTCACCAAACGCCTGCGGGTCCTGCGGGAACGGGGCCTGATCGACCGCCGCGGCGACGAGCGCGACCGACGCGTCGCCCACGTCCGCCTCACCGCGGAGGGCCGCGAGCTGGTGGACCGGTTGCTGCCGAGTCAGTTGGCGTACGAGCGCGCGGTGCTGTCCGGCCTCGACGAGGAGGCCCGTGGCCGGCTCAGCGCACAGCTCAGCGAACTGCTCGTCCAGTTGGAGGGGCGCATCGGCGGTGGACGGCGCTGAACGGGCCGGGCGAAGCGGTGCGTCCGACGGCGCGTGAACATGTTCCTCGCGGTGGGTGACGCACGGCCGCCGGAGCGCACCGCATGAAGCCCGCTGCCACGACGACGCCGGGGAACGTCCCGGCGCGCCGGCAGCTGTGCCCCACCGGGCGGTCGTCGGCGCGAGGGAGGCCGCCGACGACCGGATGGTGCTGAGGTTGCGCGACGGGCGTCGGCTCGATCCACCGCCCGCCGCCGACGTCCCGGCCCGCATCGCCCTCGTCGGCGCCCACGGCACCGGGCCGTGGGACGAGTGGGCGGCGGCGCCCGCCCGGAACGGGTGCCGTCAGGACGCCTCCAACAGGGCGGCGGACCGGCGCAGTTCCTCGGCGCGGTGCACCAGCGCCCCGTCGTCGCCGCGGTCGGCGGGCGTCGACGCCACCAGTGCCATCCGGTCCCGGCGACTCGGGCCGGCCAGCGCGACGGCGACCGTGTGAAGGCCCGGGATCGATTCCCCGTGGCTGACGGCGTACCCGCACACGCGGACGCGGTCGAGTTCCGCGAACAGCGCGGACCGGGTGGTGAGCGTCGCCGGTGTGAGCGCCGACAGTTCCTCGTACGGGTACAGCGCACACACCTGCTCCTTCGTCATCGACGAGAGCAACAGCTTGCCCCCCGAGGTGGCGTGGGCCGGGTAGGTGCGCCCCGGTGCCAGCATCACCCGCACCGGGTGCGACGACTCGCGGCCGTCCGTGACGATGAGGCGGTCCCCGATGAGCGCCGCGCTCTGCACCGTCTCGCCGGTGCGCCGGGCCGCGTCGTCCAGTACCGCACCCAGCCGTCGCCGGGCGGCGGCGCCGAAACCGGCCGGGAGCCCGAGCCGCACGAGTTCGGGGCCGGCCGAGTAGCCGGGCCCGGCGGAGTCCCTGGCCGCGAACCCGCGCCCCACCAGGGTGCTGAGGACGCGGTGGGCCGTCGAGCGGCCGACGGAGAGCAATGAGGCCGCCTCCGAGACGGTCAGTCTGTCGTGGGTGAGGAGCAGCTGTATCAACCGGAGCCCGGTGTCCAGCGATTCGATGGTGTAGCCCCGCGTCGACCTCATGACCTGTCCGTTCTGTTCGGCTCGTCTTCCGGCGCGCCCCGCGAACTCCGGGCGCGCCGCCCATGGTCCGGGCTCCTCGACGGCGCGCCGGACCGGCGCACGACCGCCTTCCGCGACGTCCCCGAAGCCGGTCCCTGATCCGGATCCGGGCGTGGACGACGCGGGGGCCGCCGGAAGCCGTGCGTCCCCGGACACGACGGCCTCCGGGGCCGGTCCCGGCTGGTCCATCGGGGTGAAGTTCGGCGTCCGTCACCTCTCCACGCCCCTCGATGCACCGGTGCCGGGCCCGGGCGCGGAGGCGACGTCCCGGGCGGCCGTACGGTGACAGCCCGGTGAACCTCCGTGGCGGTACGTCCCGTCACAGTACGGCGAACGGTGTCGGACTCCGCCCTTCAGTCAAGAATGCGCATCTTCGGTCCACTTCGATCACATGTGCGCTCGTCCCTCAGGGTGGGACGTGAGTGACCCCGCAGGGGCGGGCGTGCCCGTCATCGGTATGCGGGATGCCTCGATCGCGGTCATGCGCGGCAGGATTCCGCATTCGTGGGCCGCGTCACTGTTCCGCTGAGTGGAACACGTGCCGTGAGAACAGGGCGAATTCACGCCTTCGTCACTCCTCGTGCACGCACGGAGGCGCTGCGTGCAAAAACTCGTGAGTGTATTACTGCTCGGGCGCTCGCGCAGGGGGTTGGGTGAATGTGCCGAGGCGCTGATTCGATCTGACTAAGCTCACGCGCAGCGCAGTCGAGTTGAGATGAATTCGAGTGCTTGTTCTCAAGTGTCCTGTAAGCGCGTATACCTCCCGAATCAACCGTCAGAGGTCCTAGATGGTTCGTGTTGAATCACCGCCGACCGAACGGGAAGCCCCCGTCGTTCGCGCCATGTTGCTGCCCGTGCTCCTGACCGGGGGCGCGACCGCCACCGCAGCGGCGCTGATCTCCGAGCCCGCGCGCATACCAGTCATCTGGTGCGGTGCGCTCGCCACCGTCGTGATCGCCGCACTCGCCCTTCAACTCGCCCGCCGGGCACGCGATCTGCGTGGTCAGCGGGCGGTGTACGAGCGGCGCTTCGCCGACCTGGAGCGGCGCATCGCCACCCACGACGACGAGACCGTGCGCATCAGCAAGGAGCTGCTGCCCGCGGCCATCCACCGGCTGCGCGTGGGCAATTCGCCCGAGGAGGTGCTCCGGGACGTCGTCGACGCGGACGAGCGCTACCGGGATCTGCCCGACGCCCAGCGCGCCCTCGTCTACAAGGTCCTGAACATCATCGACAACGAGGAGGCGATGCGTGACTCCGCGCAACGCGCCTTCGTCAACGTCGCCCGCCGGGTCCAGGCGATCGTCCACCGCCAGGCGAGCGAACTGCGCGAGATGGAGGAGCATCACGGGCGCAACCCCGACGTCTTCGACGACCTGCTCCGCATCGACCACGGCACCGCGCTGATCGGCCGTCTCGCCGACTCCATCGCGGTACTCGGCGGCGCCCGTCCCAGCCGTCAATGGCCCAAGCCGGTACCGCTGTTCAGCGTGCTGCGCGGCGCCATGTCCCGGATCCTGGAGTACCCGCGGGTCGATCTGCACTCGATCGCCAAGGTCGCCATCATCGGCACCGCCGTCGAACCGCTCATCCACGCCTGCGCCGAACTCCTCGACAACGCCACCCGGTACTCACCGCCGCAGACCCGGGTCCACGTCACCGCCGTCGAGGTACAGACCGGCATTGCCATCGAGATCGAGGACGGCGGCGTCTCGCTCAGCGAGGAGGCCCGCGCGCGGGCCGAGAACATGCTCGCCAGGGCGCAGGCCGGCTCCAACATGAACGACCTCGGCGAATCCCCGCGTCTCGGCATGGCCGTCGTCGGGCGGATCTCTCGGATGTACGACCTTCAGGTCTCGCTGCGGCAGTCGGCCTACGGCGGGGTCCGGGCCGTGCTCATCGTGCCCCGCGCCATGATCACCACCGGACCGGCCCCCGGGATCGCCCACGGCATCGGTGCCACGTCGCGGCCCACCAGCGACATCGACCACGAGGCCATGAAGCACGTCGTGCCGGCCCGGCGCAAGCCCCGCCCCGTCGCCCAGCGCCCCGCCACCGGGCCCGTCGCGTCCGTCACCCGCCCGATCGCCCCCGCGGCAGCCATGGAGGACGACGTCCCCGTGGTGACCGAGTGGACCGCCGGGGGCCTCCCGCAGCGCCGCAGCCGGGGCCGCGCGCCGCTCGGCTCGCACAACCTCCCCGCACAGCCCGTCGACCCCGCTCCGGCACCGCGCAACGGCCACGTGAACGGCCAGGTCAATGGTCACGGCCAGGGCAACGACGGTGGAAAGGGCGGCCAGCAGCCCCCCGGGCTCTGGCTGGAGGCCTTCACCAACGCCGTCAACGGCGTGCCGCAGGAGCCGACGACCGACGAAGACTCTGACGACGCCTGGGACAAGGGAGACCTCAAGTGATCCAGCAGCGGGGAAACATGGACTGGATGCTCAAGGAACTGGCCGACGACGTACCGGACATTCACCAGATCGTGGTGCTCTCCGCCGACGGCCTGCGCATCGCCCGGCACGGCGGCGACCCCGACGTCGCCGACCGTCTCGCGGCGGCCTGCGCCGGACTGCAGAGCCTGGCCGCCGCCGTCGCCACCGAGATCCCCTACAGCGACGGCATCATGCGCCTGGTGGTCATCGAGGTCACCGGGGGCTTCTTCTACCTGATGGCCGCCGGGACCGGCGCGTACCTCGCGGTGCTGGCCGGTGAGACCGTCGACGCCGGCCTCGTCGGGGCACGCATGCGCGACATGGTCGTCAGGATCGGCGCCCATCTGACGAGTCCTCCGCGCCATGACGGGCAGGGCGGATGAACTCGCCCCGACGAGAACGGAGAACTGCCGATCCCGCACTGAGCGATCCGGAACGGCTGTACGTGCTCACCGGCGACCTCGACGGCGGCGAGCGGGCCGCACTCGACCTCGTGACGATGGTCGTGGCGAAGGCGCAGCCGACACCGACGGTCCAGCCGGAACAGGCCGTGATCCTGAGGCTCTGCCAGGCACCGTTATCCGTCGCCGAGATCTCGGCGTACCTGAGTCTGCCGTTCAGCGCGGTGACGTCGCTCCTGACCGAACTCCTCGCGGCCGACCTCATCGAATCGCGCGCGCCCATCGTGCGCGCCACCCTCCCGGACAGGTCCCTCCTCGAAGCGGTGATGCATGGACTTCAGAAGCTCTGACACGATTAGCGGTCCCCGGAGCGAGGACGTCCTGCCCACCACGGCCACCGCCGCGGTGAAGGTCGTGATCGTCGGCGGGTTCGGGGTCGGCAAGACCACCATGGTCGGATCCGTCAGCGAGATCCGGCCGTTGACCACCGAAGAGACCATGACGCAGGCCGGCGTCGGTGTGGACGACAACTACGGCGTGGAGAACAAGACCGCCACCACCGTCGCCATGGACTTCGGCAGGATCTCCATCAGCGAGGAGCTGATCCTCTATCTGTTCGGCACCCCGGGCCAGGAGAGGTTCTGGTTCCTGTGGAACGGCCTGTTCGAAGGCGCCCTCGGCGCGGTGGTCCTCATCGACACCCGTCGACTCGAAGTCAGCTTCGACGTCATCGGCCGGCTGGAGGAGCGCGGCGTGCCGTTCGTCGTCGCCGTCAACACCTTCCCCGACGCCCCGAAACACCCCGTCGAGGCGCTGCGCAGCGCGCTGGACCTCCCGGAGGAGGTCCCGATGATCGACTGCGACGCCCGGCTGCGCGGCTCCAGCCGCGACGTGCTGATGACCCTGATGCGCTACCTGCACAGTCTGGCCCTGCCGCGCGCCTGACCGCAGTGCGCCCCCGCGCGTCCCCCGGAGCCTGTCGGGTGACGTCCGATCGGGCGGACACGCCCCGGCACGCACGCTTCCGGCGTTGCCGAAATGGCCGAGCTGCCCTGCTGCTGGGCCGTCCCGGCGCCTTGGAATCGCACGCACCGTGCCCGTGTCCGCCCCCGACCGAATGCCACCCGGCAGGCGCCCAGCCTGGTCCTTGGAATCCTGATCCCTGGAGCGATCGTGACAACCCCCTTCCCCTACGAGTCCGGAGCGGCCCGAGGGCCGGTTCCGCCCCCCGGGTGCCCGGCCCACGGCCTCGGCGTCGGCCCCGGCGGAATCCGCCGGATCTACGGCCCGGAGGCCGAGCGGGACCCGCACGGGCTGTACGACAAGCTGCGTGCCGAGCACGGCACCGTGGCACCCGTTCTCCTGCACGGGGACGTCCCCGCCTGGCTGGTCCTCGGGCACAGCGAGAACCTGCATGTGACCCGCACGCCCTCGCAGTTCTCCCGCGACTCGCGGCGGTGGCGGGCCCTGCAGGACGGCAGCGTCGCCTCGGACCACCCGTTGGCCCCGATCTTCACCTGGCAGCCGATCTGCGTGTTCGCCGACGGCGCCACCCACGAACGCCAGCGCGGTGCGGTCACCGACAGCATGGGCCGCATCGACACCCGCGGGGTGCGTCGCCACATCAACCGGTACAGCAACCGGCTCGTCAACGACTTCTGCCAGGAAGGCCACGTCGACCTGGTCAGCCAGTTCGCCGAACGGCTGCCGATGATGGTGATGTGCGCGATCCTCGGCATGCCCGAGGAGTACAACGACCGGATGGTCCAGGCCGCCCGCGACATGACCCGGGGCACGGCCACCGCCGTCGCGAGCAACGCCTACGTCCTGGACGCGCTGAGCCGGCTCGTCAAGCGACGTCGGCGCGAACCCGCGGACGACTTCGCCAGCTGGCTCGTCCAGCACCCCGCGGGGATGAACGACCAGGAGGTCAGCGAGCATCTGCGGCTGATCCTGATCGCCTCCTACGAGGCGACCGCCAACCTGATCGCCAACGTGCTGCGCATGGTCCTCACCGACCCCCGCTTCCGCGCCAGGCTCAGCGGCGGTCACATGACAGTGCCCGAGGCGGTCGAGCAGACCCTCTGGGACGAGCCGCCGTTCACCGCCGTCTTCGGCCGCTGGGCGGTCGGCGACACCGAACTGGGCGGCAAGCAGATCCGCGAGGGCGACGCCCTGATCGTGGGCATCGCACCGGCCAACTCCGACCCGGTGGTGCGCCCCGACCGCACGACCGACATGGTGGGCAACCGCGCTCACCTCGCGTTCAGCGGCGGTCCGCACGAATGCCCCGGACAGGACATCGGGCGCGCCATCGCCGATGTCGGCGTCGACGCGCTGCTGATGCGGCTGCCCGACCTCGAACTCGCCGTCGACGACAGCGAACTGCAGTGGGTCGGCAACATCATGGGCCGGCACCTCATGGAACTCCCGGCGGACTTCGCGGCACGTCCGCCGCAGGACGACAAGGAACCGCCGTCCATGGGGCGGCCGAACCCGCAACGCCAGGACTGGGAGGTGCTGTCGGCCGCCCGGAACGCCGGTCCCGAGTCGGGACACCACGCGACTCCGGTCCCGGCCCTCGCGCCGTCCCCCGCCGCCACCGATGGCGCGGACGCGTCGACCACGACGACGGACGTCGACGACTCCGGGGCCGCGGGCACCGAACCGACCGCCACCGGCCGGATTCCGCACCAGCGCGGCGAGTCCGCCCCGACGCGGATGTGGCGGACCGTCTCCCGCTGGTGGACCGGCGGCTGACCGTGCCCCGCCCGGCGGCAGCGCGCCCGGTCCGTGCCCGCCCGACGGGGAAGGACCGGCCCGTGCACCGGCCCGGTGATCGTGGACCGCAAGGCCGTGATCACCGGGCCGGTCGCCGCGGAAGGCGGAGGGGTCGGAGTCGCTCGGCCCCTGTCCCGCCCCACCGCCGTACCATGCGGAAGCGTGAAGCTGACAATTCTGGGCGGCGGCGGATTCCGGGTTCCACTCGTCTACGGGGCACTGCTCGCCGATCGCGCCGAGGGCCGCGTCTCGGCGGTCACCCTCCACGACACCGACGCCGACCGGCTCACTGCGGTGGCCCGCGTCCTGGCCGAGCAGGCCGCGAACGTACCCGACGCACCCGTGGTCACCGCCACCACCGCACTCGACGAGGCCCTCCGGGGCGCCGACTTCGTCTTCTCGGCGATCCGGGTCGGTGGACTGGAGGGACGGGCCGCCGACGAACGCGTCGCGCTCGACGAAGGAGTGCTCGGCCAGGAGACGGTCGGCGCCGGGGGCATCGCGTACGGGCTGCGCACCGTGCCCGTCGCCGTCGAGCTGGCGCGGCGCATCGCACGGCTCGCCCCGACCGCGTGGGTCATCAACTTCACCAACCCGGCCGGTCTGGTCACCGAGGCCATGGCCCGCCATCTGGGCGACCGCGTGATCGGCATCTGCGACTCCCCGGTGGGTCTCGGGCGTCGCATCGCGCGGGTACTCGGCGCCGATCCCGACCGCGCCTGGGTCGACTACGTCGGCCTCAACCACCTGGGCTGGGTCCGCGGACTGCGAGTCGACGGCCGCGACGAACTGCCGAGGCTGCTGGCGGATCCGGAACTCATCGGTTCCTTCGAGGAGGGCAGGCTCTTCGGCGCCGACTGGATCCGATCGCTGGGCGCCGTCCCCAACGAGTACCTGCACTACTACTACTTCAACCGGGAGGCCGTACGCGCCTACCGGGAGGCCGAGCAGACCCGGGGCGCCTTTCTGCGTGAACAGCAGGAGAGCTTCTACGCCCGGACGAAGGACCCGGACACCCCTGCCCTGGCGACCTGGGACAGCACCCGGGCCGAACGCGAGGCCACCTACATGGCGGAGAACCGGGACGTCGCCGGTGTCGGCGAGCGCGACGAGAGCGACCTGGACTCCGGCGGATACGAGAAGGTCGCCCTCGCCCTCATGCGCGCCGTCGCCCGCAACGAACGGACCTCGCTCATCCTCAACGTCCGCAACCGCACGACACTTCCCGTGCTCGACGCGGACGCCGTCATCGAGGTGCCCTGCCTGGTCGACGCCTCCGGAGCCCACCCCGTCGCGGTCGACCCGCTGCCCTACCACGCGGTCGGCCTCGTCACCGCGGTCAAGGCGGTGGAGCGCGCGGTGCTGGACGCGGCGGAGACCGGTTCCCGGGCAGCCGCCGTGAAGGCGTTCGCGCTCCACCCGCTCGTCGACTCCGTGACGGTCGCCGAACGCCTCCTCGACGGCTACCTGAAGGTCCACCCCGGTCTTTGCTACCTCGACCGCCCCTGACGCCCGGCCGCGGGGTCAGTGCTCGGGAACGCGGCGGCCCGTCCGGGAGTTCCGGTCCGGAGGAACGGAGTTCGCCCGCGACCAGGAGATGCGGCTGTGCCTCCAGCCGGGCGTCGAGCCCCGCCCCGCCCGCCGGCGGCCCGTCGCCCGTCGGCGGCCCGTCCGGGATCACCGCGCAAGGAACCCGCAGGTCGACCCGGGCGCGGGGCATTCACCGGCGTTCGACGCCGGGCGCGGGGACCGGCCGGTTCAGGGGGCGGTGACCGTGTGTGCGCCACCGGACGGTGCCCACGACGGCGTCACTCCGGTGACCTGGCAGACCATCAGGAAGAGGGGGATGGGCGGGGTGTACGGCGTCCGGCTGTCGGGGTGGTGGATCATCCTCGGTCGGCCCGCCGGAATCCGCGCCCCTCTCGCGTAGGCGACCTGCGACGGCCAGTCCAGGTCCAGGTCGGAACCCGCGGGGACGATCCACCACCATCGGTCGTCGTCGGCGAAGACGCAACCGGTGCGCGGCAGGTGGGACATCAGACGGAAGCCGTACTCGGCGGGCACGCCCACCGCATCGCATCCCAGGGGCGCCGACAGGGCGGGAGGCAGCGGCAACGGCATCGTCGCGGTCGGGTGATCGGACGCGCGGGAGCGGCGTGCGGCGAGCAGGTGGGACACGGCGTTCCTCAGCACGGCAGCTCCGAGCCGTGCGACAGCTCGGCCCAGACGATGCGGCCCGAACCGAACCCGGCGTAGCGGGAGCCCCAGGAGCTGCTCATGGCGTCGACCAGGAACAGGCCCCGGCCGTGCTCGTCGTCGGCGGTGCGGCACAGCCGCGGCCCGCCGGGCTGGTGGCCCTGGTCCTGGACGGCTATGCGCAGTCTTCTGTCGAGACATCGCAGTTCGCACAGGACTCGGGCGCTCCCGGTGTGCACCATCGCGTTGGTGACCAGCTCGGAGACGATCAGAACCGCTGCCTCGTGCGTGTCCTCGTCCAACCGCCACTCGTCGAGCCGGGACCGGGTCAGCCGCCGCGCGCCGGCCACGGACTCGGGGTGTGCCGGCAGCGCGAAGCAGTACCGGAGCGCTTCCGTCCCGGGGCTGAGGTCCATGAGCCGGGGGATGAGCGCACTGCCAGGTGCCACAACCATTCCTCACAGTGGGGGCTGCGTCACACTCCGCGATCTCACGCGAATGAGCACGGTCGTGACTACGTGAATTGGTTCGCTCACCAACTTTCCCCCTGTCCGGAACACTTGGCAAGGGGCACTCTGAAAATTTCAGAGTGACTGTGTTCTGGGTGGCCCGCACGTGGCACACTGCTGCCAAACAGTGCATGGGGAGGTCTGAAGTGAGCGAACCGCGGTCCGCCCCGACCGTGGGTCAGGTCGTTCTCGGCAAGCGCCTGCAGGATCTGCGGGAGCGTGTCGGCCTGAGCCGTGACCAGGCTGCCAAGGTGCTGCGGGTCGCACCCGCGACGGTACGCAGGATGGAGACTGCCGAAGTCGCGCTGAAAATCCCCTACGTCCAGATGCTGCTGAAGGCGTACGGCGTTCCGGACGGCGAGGTGGACGCCTTCGTGGAACTCGCCGAGGAAGCCAACAAGCCAGGCTGGTGGCAGCGCTACCACGATGTGCTGCCCGACTGGTTCAGCATGTACGTCAGCCTGGAGGGGGCCGCGAGCCTCCTGCGCATGTACGAGCCGCACTTCGTCCCCGGCCTGCTCCAGACCGAGGACTACGCACGCTCGGTGATGCGCACCGGAGCCGTCGGCCAGACCAGACCCGAGGACATCGAGCGTCATGTCGCGCTGCGGATGCGGCGCCAGTCCCTGCTCGACGGGCCGGACGCCCCGAAGCTGTGGGTGGTGATGGACGAGACGGTGCTGCGCCGGCCCGTCGGCAGCGTCGAAGCCATGCGCGGACAGATCGACCGGCTGCTCGAAGCGACCGAGATGCCGAACGTGACGCTGCAGATCGCGGAGTTCTCGACCGGTCACCACCCGGGCACCTACGGCCCCTTCGTCCTCTTCCGCTTCGGAGTCCCCGAACTCCCCGACATGGTCTACAGCGAGTACCTGACCGGCGCCGTCTACTTCGACGCGCGCCCCGAGGTGGCCTCCTACCTCGAAGTCATGGACCGCATGGCGGCCCAGGCCGCGACTGCACAACGCACGAAGGAAATCCTCCGGGATTTCCGCAAGGAGCTGTGATGGATCCCATATACAACGGCATGCCGGCTGCCGAACTCGGCACCGAGGGCTGGCACAAGCCGTGGAGCGGTGGGAACGGAGGCAACTGTGTGGAAGCGATGAAGCTCTCCGACGGCAGGATCGCCGTGCGCCAGTCCGCCGATCCCGACGGCCCGGCCCTGATCTACTCACCGCGCGAGATCGCCGCCTTCATCCAGGGGGCCAAGTCGGGACAGGCGGACTTCCTGCTCACCTGATCCGATCCGACGGACGGCCGACGCGTGCGAACCTGCAGCCCCTTCGCCGAGTCGGCCGTTTTCCGGTCCGTAGCCGCACGCCCGTTCCTCCGCCGAACCGGCGGCCCTTCCCTCCTTGCCGATGACGTGTTTCCCTCGACCCGCAGCATCGGAGACCGATTCCGCCCACACTTCTGTTGTTCGTCGACCAATGGACCCATGGAGCGCGCTATGACCGGGCACGACCCCCGAGCCATCGAGATCGACACCAGCAGGCCCCATCCGGCACGCATGTACGACTGGTTTCTCGGCGGCAAGGACAACTACCCGGTCGACGAGCAGATGGCCCGGCAACTGTTGACCGTCGATGCCCGAGGCCGTGACATGGCCCGGGTCAACCGGGCCTTCATGCACCGGGCCACCCGCTGGCTGGCCGGACACGGCATCCGCCAGTTCCTCGACATCGGCACCGGCATACCCACCGAGCCCAACCTCCACCAGATCGCCCAGCGGACCGCCCCGGACGCCCGCGTCGTCTACTGCGACAACGATCCGATCGTCCTCGCGCACGCCGCGGCCCTGCTGCGTTCCACACCCGAGGGCGCCACCGAGTACATCCAGGCCGACGCGCGCAGGCCGGACGTCATCATCGAGGAGGCGAGCCGGGTCCTCGACTTCGGCCGACCGATCGCGCTCTCGCTGCTGGCACTGCTGCACTTCCTGGACGACGCGGACGGTGCGGCCGAACTCGTGGACCGCCTGGTCGATCGGCTGCCCTCCGGCAGCTACCTGGTGCTCTCCCAGACCACCGGGGACTTCGACCCCGAGGGGGCGGAGAAGGCATCCGCCCTGTACCGGGCCCGCGGGATGACGCTGAGACTGCGTTCGCACGCCGAATTCAGCGCCTTCTTCCACGGACTCGAACTCGTCGAACCGGGCGTCTCGCTCTCCGCCGACTGGCGCCCGGAACTCGGCGAGGCCGTCGACGTCCTCGGCGACCGGCCGATCCCGGGCTACGCCGGGGTGGCGCGCAAACCCTGACCGTCGGTCCGCCCGGCCCGCAGGCGACAATGGGGCCATGTCACGACGCACCACACGACCGAGGCGGTCCGCCGCGCCCGCGGGACGGCCCTTTGCGATCACCGGCGAGTCGCCGTGCCCGTGCGGACTGCCCGGAAGCTACGCGGACTGCTGCGGTCGTCTGCACGCCGGAGCCCCCGCACCCACCTGCGAGGCGCTGATGCGGTCCCGCTACACCGCGTTCGCCGTCCGGGACGAGGCGTATCTGCTCCGCACCTGGCACCCCGACACCCGGCCGCCCGCCGTCGACTTCGAACCCGGGACGCGGTGGGTGCGCCTGGAGATCCTGGAGACGACCGACGGCAGCGCGTTCCACACCGCGGGGACCGTCACCTTCCGGGCGCACTTCACCGTCGGCGGACGACCGGACTCGCTCCACGAGAAGAGCCGCTTCGTGCGATCCGGCGGCGCCTGGGTGTACGCGACCGCGGAGTTCCAGGGAGGGACGAACGGGTAGCCGGGCCGTCGCAGCGGGTCCCCGGCCGCGGTGCGGCCTCCGTGCGGTCCGCCGAGGCGGTCCGGTGCCGGGACGGGCGTTCGCGCACTTTGGCCGGGAGCATTGCGACCGTCGCGTCGAAGGCCGGGGTACGCGTCTCCACGTACTCCTCCGCGGTGCGGACGCGGGTGCGTGGCGCCAAGGGCGGCCTCAGACGGCCGCCCCCACCCGCGTCCTCGCCGGGGAGAGCTCCTGCGCCAGGTCCTCCGCCAGCAGCCGTTTGGCGATCGCGTCCACCGCCGCCCGCAGCTGCCGGTCGTCCGGACGGGCGCCGTGCTCGTCCAGCCGTTCGTTGAGCCACCGCCCCCATGCCGCGTCGATCGCCGCGGCCTCCCGGCTGCCGGCGGCCGTGTGCGTGAAGAGGTGGCCGTCACCGGTGAGGAAGCCCTCCTCGATCATCCGGTCGAACACCGGCACCAGCACCTCGGGTGGGAGCCGGTGCCGGGCGGCGATCAGGCCCAGGCCCGCATGGCCGACCATCCGGGTGAACAGTTCGACCTGCATCACCGCCCACGCCCCCGCCATGTCCAGCCGGGTGTCGGACTCCGCCACGATCCGCCGGGCGGTGTCCGGCCCCGCACCGCGCAGGATCTTGGCCACGGAGAATTCCAGCACCTTCGCGGAGTCGCCGGCGGAGGGCTGTGCGAAGCCCTCGCCCATGTCCGTGGAGCCGACCCGCGCCGTGTCCCGCAGCCTCACCTGTTTCAGGAAGAACGCCACGACGAAGCCCAGGACCGCGACCGGCACCGTCCACAGGAACACGGTGTGCAGCGTGTCGGCGTACGCCCGGACCAGCGGCTCGGCCTGCGCGGTGGGCAGACCGTGCAGACCGGCGGGGCTCCGCGCCGCTTTCGACAGCACCGCCGGATCGCCGCCCGCGCGGGTCGCCGCCGCGACCCCCTCGGCCAGATTCGGTTCGAGCGCGTTGGCATAGATCGTGCCGAAGACCGCGGTCCCGAAGGAACTGCCGAGCGTACGGAAGAACGTCACGCCCGAGGTCGCGGTCCCCAGGTCCGCGTAGTCGACGGTGTTCTGCACCGCGATCGTCAGCACCTGCATGGACAACCCGATGCCGACACCCAGCACGAGCATGTACAGGGACTCCAGCCACACCCCGGTGTCCGGGCCCATTCGGGAGAGGAGGTACAGGCCGATCGCCATCACCAGCGAGCCCACGATCGGGAAGATCCGGTACCGGCCGGTGCGGGAGACAGCGTTGCCGCTGTAGATCGAGGAGACGAGCAGACCGAAGACCATCGGCAGCGTGCGCACCCCCGACAGCGTCGCCGAGTCCCCGTCCACGTACTGGAGGTACGTGGGCAGGAAGGTCATCGCGCCGAGCATCGCGAAGCCCACGATGAAGCTCAGTACCGAGCAGACGGTGAACACCGGATTCCGGAACAGCCGCATCGGCAGCATGGGTTCTTGCGCCCGGAACTCCACGAGGCAGAAGCCGGCCAGCGCGACGACGCCGACCGCGAAGAGCCCGAGGATGACCGGCGACCCCCACGCGTACTGGTTGCCGCCCCAGCTCGTCGCCAGGATCAGCGCGCTCGCGCCGACCGTGACCATGGCGATGCCCGCGTAGTCGATCACCGGCCGCCCGGCGCTCCGCACCGACGGGATGGTCCGGGCGGCGGCCACGACCACCACGATCGCGATCGGCACATTGACGTAGAAGGCCCAGCGCCAGCTCAGGTGGTCGGTGAACAGGCCGCCGAGCAGCGGCCCGATCACCGTCGACACCCCGAAGACCGCGCCCAGCGCCCCCTGGTACTTGCCACGCTCGCGCAACGGGATCACATCGGCGATCAGCGCCATCGACGTGACCATCAGCCCGCCCGCGCCGATGCCCTGGACACCGCGCCAGACGATCAGCAGCGTCATGTCGCTCGCGAGCCCGCAGAGGAACGAACCGGTGATGAAGACGACCGCCGACAACTGAAAGACGATCTTCCGGCCGAACAGGTCGCCGAACTTGCCGACCAGGACCGTCGCGACCGTCTCGGCGAGCAGGTACGCGGTGACCACCCAGGACATGTGGGCGGCGCCGCCGAGATCCGAGACGATCGTCGGCAGCGCGGTGCCGACGATCGTCTGGTCGAGGGCGGCCAGCAGGAGCCCCAGCACGATCGTCACGAAGACGATGTTCCGGCGGCGGGGATCGAGCACGGGCGGTGCCGGGGCACTCTGCGGGGCGGGGGAGGTCTCGCTGGCGATGGTCACGCCTGCACCCTCACACCGGCTGCAGGTTCGCGCATGTGGGGGACGGCCGTTCGGGTAGGTCGGTCCGGCTACCGCGGGCATCGGCACCCCACGCCGCGACACCGTCCGGCGAACCCCGACCGCGCAACCGCACATCGACGAGGGCGGTCCCGCGGTGCACGATCCGAGTGCCGGAGGACACCGGCGCCGGGGCCGGCGGACCGCCGTCCCCGACGGACGTTCCGCACGAACGGCTCGGCCGTGCCCGAGCGCCCCACCCGATCAGGCGGGCGGCAGTTCGCCCGAGCCGCGCGGGACGAGTGCGGTGGGCAGTTGCACCCGCACCGGGGGATGGTCCGCGCCGTCCAGGCGACGGAAGAGGTGTTCGGCCGCGGTGCGGCCGACCGCGGCCGCGTCCTGCGCGACGACGGTGATGCCGAGCAGGTCGGCGAGTTCGATGTCGTCGAAGCCGACCAGAGCGATGCGTCGTTCCTGCTCCGCGAGAACCCGCACCGCCGTCACCGTCACCCGGTTGTTGCCCGCGAACAGCGCGGTGACCGGCTCGGGGCCGGACACCATCCGTTCCACGGCGGCGCGGACCCGGCCGGGTTCGGTGGAGCCGAGCGAGACCCAGGAATCGTGGACGGCCGTCCCCGCGTCCGCCATCGCCGCGTGGTAGCCGCGCAGCCGTTCGGTGGCGGTGTGGATGCGCGGCCGGTCGCCGATGAAACCGATCCGGCGGTGGCCGTGCGCGATGAGATGGGCGACGCCCTCGCGGGCGCCGCCGTAGCTGTCGGAGAGGATCGTGTCCGCGTCGATGCGACCGGCCGGCCGGTCGACGAAGACGGTGGCGATGCCGGCCTTGATCTCCGGCTCCAGATAGCGGTGGTCGTCACCGGCCGGGATCACGATCAGACCGTCCACCCGCCGCGCGCACAGCGCGAGCGCCAACTCCTGCTCGCGGTCCGGATCCTCCGCGCTCGACCCGTTGATCAGCAGCGCGCCGTGTGCCCGGGCCACCTCCTCCACCGCGCGGCTCAGCGGCCCGTAGAACGGGTCGGCGAGATCCTCCAGGACGAGGCCGATGGAGGCAGTGCGCCCCTTGCGCAGCACGCGTGCACTGTCGTTGCGCCGGAAGCCGAGCGCCTCGATGGCCTCCTGGACCCGGCGTTCGGTGTCGGGCGTCACCCCCGGCTCGCCGTTCACGACGCGGGAGACCGTCTTGAGGCCGACTCCGGCGCGGGCGGCGACGTCCTTCATGGTCGGCCGGTTGCCGTAGCGGGGCTCGGAGGGACGGGCGGTCTCGGCCACGGTGCGCTGTCCTGTCATCGCTTGCGGGTGGTCCGGCCGGCCCACGAGCGGTGTCGGGGACCGGGGCCGGAGGCTGTGCCGTCGAGCATAGGGCCTGGACAACGTTGTCAGCTGAATGGAGACTGGACGGACTGTTCCACCGCCCCCGGTCCCCGACCCCCGAGCACACGGAGCCGCACCGATGCAATCCGACCTCGTCGCCGCGCTGGACATCGGCGGCACCAAGATCGCCGCCGCGCTGGTGGACGGCAGCGGCGCGATCCTCGTACGGGCGCAGCGGCGCACGCCCGCGCGGGAGGACGCCGAGACGGTCATGCGGGCGGTGGAGGAGGTCCTCGCCGAACTGTCCGGGTCGTCGCTGTGGGGGCGGGCGACGGCCGTCGGCATCGGAAGCGCGGGCCCGGTGGACGCCTCGGCCGGCACGGTGAGTCCGGTCAACGTCCCCGGCTGGCGCGACTTCCCCCTGGTGGAGCGCGTGGGCAAGACTGTCGGCGGACTGCCTGTCGAACTGGTCGGCGACGGGGTCGCGATGACGGCGGCGGAGCACTGGCTGGGCGCCGCCCGCGGCTACGACAACGCACTGTGCATGGTGGTCTCGACCGGAGTCGGCGGGGGACTCGTCCTCGACGGAAGGCTTCACCCCGGTCCCACGGGCAACGCCGGGCACATCGGTCATGTCAGCGTCGAGCTGGACGGCGATCCGTGCCCCTGCGGTTCGCACGGTTGCGTCGAGCGCATCGCCAGCGGGCCGAACATCGCCCGCCGGGCATGGGACGACGGCTGGCGGCCCGGACCGGACGGCGACGCCTCCGCCGCCGCGGTCGCCGCCGCCGCGCGTGCCGGGGACGGGATCGCCCTCGCCTCGTTCGAACGGGCGGCGCAGGCACTGGCGGCCGGAATCGCCGCCACCGCCTCGCTCGTCGACATCGACATCGCAGTGGTCGGCGGGGGAGTGGCCGGAGCCGGGGACGTCCTCTTCGTTCCTCTGCGCCACGCCCTGCGCCGATACGCCACGCTCTCCTTCGTGCGGCGGCTCACGGTCGCCCCCGCGGTGATGGGCACCGACGCGGGGCTGGTGGGCGCGGCGGCCGCGGCGGTGCGGCGGGGCTGAGCGGTTCCCCACCGGCCCATCAGCAACTGATCCGCAGGTCCGACCGGTTCGCGTGGTCGGAGTCGATGCCGTCACCGCCGTCCGGGACCGTCTGGCGCAGCACCTGCGCGCCGCTCACCTCCCGCCGTCAGCGGCTGTGCGGGCATTGCGTCGGTCAGCACGCGGGCCGACGCGACGGTCGCGCCGTCGGCCCGGACCTCGAAGGCGACCGTGCCCCCGGACTCCTTTTCGTCGTACGACCCGGCAGGCGTGCCCGCGGAAGCCGTCACCCGTCGGCGCGTGGTCGGGGTGGTACCGGTCGGCGGGGCCGGTGATTCGCTCGGGGGCGCCGCCCCGACCTGCCGGCCCGACGGGCCGGTGAGCGCCGAGGACACCGGAATGTGTTGCGCGGCGCCGCTGTCGGAGCGGGAGCGGTGCCCCGGCCGTCGCTGCTCGCCGCCTGCGGGAGCGGCCCCGGGGGCGACGGAAGGACGATCAATACGGGATCGAATTCCTCCACGGAGCCCACCCCCTCGGAAGCCGACCGAACCTGGAGTACCGACCGCGCCCTTCATCTCGGCGCGGCGCACCGGACGACGGGTCGTGCGGCGGCAGTTCTCACCAGTTGGAAGCTCGGGGGTGTGAGTTCGCGATCAAGTGGAGGAAGCCGGTGTCGTCGTCGATCAGGATGGCGTCCCGGCTGACCGTGATCGTCACGCAGTCCCAGATCTACCCCTCGACGAACGTGACGGTCTCGCCGAGCGGCGCCCGGCCCGTACGGGTGTAACCCACCGCGGTGTCCTCGAACCCGATCGACATGCCGCAGAAGAGGATGAGTTCGTCCGGGGGTGACAGGACCTCCGCGAGGTCCGGGGCCGTCTGCCGGTCGGCCGGCCCCGCACCCGACCGGGCACGGCCCCCGCGGGCAAGGCGTACTCGTCCCGCGCCAACCGCGCCCACCTGCGTAAACACCGCATCAAGGCGGTTATCCCGGAGAAGAAGGACCAGGTGGCCAACCGCAAGAAGAAGGGCAGCCGGGGCGGTCGTCCCGTCACTTTCGACGCCGGTCCTCACCGTGATCGCAACACCGTCGAGCGACTGATCGACCGGCTGAAGCTCCTCCTTCCTTCGGGCGAGCTCTTCCGGCCCCCTGGAGGGTGTATGCCTCACCATGGAACCAATGGTCCGGGCCAAGCACGGGCTCCTGCGACGAAAGGACTTACCACATGCCCACGGAGGCCCAGCCCGGCCCGCTGCGAGTGCTCGTCTTCGGCGCCGCACTGCGGGCCGATTCATCCAATGCCCGCCTCGCGTCGCTCGTCGCCCAGCTGATTTCCGACACCGGCGCCACCGTCGACCACGCTGCGATGCACGATTTCGGCATGCCTTTGTACGACGGTGACGCGGAGGCCGCCGAAGGGCTGCCGGACGGCGCTCTTTTGCTGCGTGACCGGATCGAACAGGCCGACGCCTTCGTCATTTCCTCCCCCGAGTACAACGCCTCCGTGCCGGGCCTGCTGAAGAACGCGATCGACTGGGTCTCGCGTGTGCGGCCACAGCCGTTCAAGACCAAGCACGCGATGCTCGTCTCCGCCTCGCCGTCCCTGGTCGGTGGCAACCGAGGGCTGTGGGCGCTGAGGGTCCCCCTGGAGCACCTCGGTACCCGTGTCTACCCGGACATGTTCAGCCTTGCCAACAGCTACCGGGCATTCGCGGAGGACGGAACGCTGATCGACCCGGGGCTGCAACAACGTCTGTCCGAAACCGTGGCCGGTTTCCTCAGCCTCGTCGAAGCCGATGTGCGTTACGTCTGTCTGGAGCGCCGGTGGTACGAATTCCTGGGCGACCGTACCGAGGCGTCCATCACCCAACGGGCCGAGGAATGAGCTCGGCCGAGGGGCCGGCGTCCGGTGTCAGCAGATATACCGTCGGGCCGGGGCGTCCAGGCGCACCCGGAGCAGTCCGGCGAACTGTTGACAGGAGCCGGCGTCGAAGGCGGAGGCGCCGAACAAGAAGGAGCTCCGCGAGCAGCGCAAACGGCTCCAGGCGGCCGGGCTACACCGTTTTCTCGATGGGCAGCCCCACCAGCCCCGCCCTCGCCGAAACCGCATCGGCGCTGCGGACGCGCGTCGCGATGCGCACCCCGTCGTGGATGCGGTACTCCACCGCGTTGCTGTGGCGAACGATGCGCCGTACTCTGCCCGCCCCGCCCGATACGAACCCGCTGCGTCGACGGCCGATTTTCGGGCGACTTCCGAAGCTGTCCCGAGACACTCGACCGTCACTCAAAGCGGCCCCTGCAAGGAAGCCGAGCCAGAACCACTCGACGTCGACGAAGTTGCCCTGACCTCCGGCCGACAGGATCCTGACAAGGATCACACACCGCCCTGTGAGCGTGCGTGTCATGAGACACCACACCCGCGGCATTCTGCTGACCGGTGCCGTGAGCGCCGGCCTTTTCAGTCTGGCTCTTCCCGCCACGGCCGTTGGCGCACCGCTCGCCGGTCTCCAGGCGGAGCAACCCGCCGAAGCCGGCCCGGACCTGCTCTTCCTCCCCAACATCGACGATGACGCGGGCGCGTGCCGGGACCGGGCCCACACCCTGGTCGAACAGGCCGTGGACCGCGAGGCCGCCAACGATGATGCGCTGTACAAGAAGCAGGCCGAGCTGGAGAAGGAGCCCGATCGGGAGAAGGCCGAGGCGGAGTGGGCGGAGCTGGTCCGCGCCCACCGCTGGAACCAGAACAAGACCGACCGTGACCTCGCGGCCTGCAACGACGCCGCTGACGACATCGTCAACGGGAAGGACGACGAGGCCGACCTCGCCCGGTTCCACACGCGTCCCTGGGCCGGTGCCCCTGCCTCCGCGAGCGGACGGATCACGATTCCGGCCAAGGACGCCCATCGGATCCGGCTTTTCGTGCACCGGCCCGGCGGCTCGGCACCGCTCGGCTGGGAGGTGGTCGGCCCGCAGACCCGTCTGACCGCGCAGGAGCTGCGGCGGGGCGTGGAACTCGGGGTCGAGGGCCTCGACGTGATCAGGGACGCCGCGGACTGGGACGGCCGTACCAGCGTCACGCTCACCGTCACCGCGGACGGCGCCAGCGCGTCGGCACGCCTGGGGCTGCGTCAGGCCCCGGTGCTCACCCAGCTCAACACCGCCCCGGTTCAGGAGGTGCTGCGGGCCGCGACCGACGAGGGCGACACCTATAGCGAGGCATTCGTCAGGGAGCTGGACGCCACACTGCCCGACGGCGGGGTGACGTCTCCCTCGCGCGCCCTCGACACCAAGGGCGACACCTGGGCCCAGGACATCTTCGAGCCGGGCTACGTCGCGATCCCCGGTCCGGACGGCCGCCCGCACGGTATGCGGGTCCTCATCACCACGGCCAACGACGACCGTCGCGTCGCCGCCCGCACCGCCTTCACCGAGTTGGCCGGACACGACATGGCCGCCGTCCACATTACCCACGTCCCCGACGTGAACGAGAACAGCAGTTACGACTCGATGGGCAACCTGGAAACGGTGCCGCCGAGCCCCGGCAACCCGCACGGCCGCGTCGTGATCGGCGGGGACGGCCTGGCCCCGGGGAAGACCGGTCCCGCCCCGGAGATGCTCGCCTTCCTGCGCGCCCAGGGCATGCAGGACCCGATTTCCCTGGACACCTCGTGGCTGACCATCGGTCACGTCGACGAGTTCGTGCAGTTCCTTCCGGTACCCGGCAGCCGGCTCGGCTGGCGGGCCGTGGTCGCGGACCCGCGTGCCGGTCTCGCCCTCCTGCGCGATGTCCAGAAGAAGGGCCATGGCGGCGAACTCCTGCACGGTGGCCTGCCCAAGCTGGAGTGGCCGTACGACCTGCGTATCGACCAGCGCACCGTCGACGCCTTCCTCGCCGACACCCAGTTCACCGGCACCAACGAGCGGGCCGCCGAACGGATCGACACCAACCTCGCCGTGCTCAGGGCGAAGGCCGGTCTGACTGACGCCGAGATCATCCGCGTCCCGGCCCTCTTCACGGCCCGGTCGCTCGACTACGGAATGCTGGAGACAGAGATCCGCGGCATGGAGGACGGCCCGGCCAAGGACGCCAAGCAGAAGCAGCTCGAGGCGATGAGGGACGGTGTCGCCGAGATTCCCGGCACCGCCAACGGGCTCGTGCTCAACGACGGCCGCTATGTCGCGCCGAAGCCGTACGGCCCGGTCGTGGACGGCAAGGACGTCTTCGCGGAGGCAATCACCGCAGCCTTCCACAGCACCGGCTATCGGGTGAGCTACGTGGACGACCTGATCGGTGTGCATATCGGCGAGGGGGAGATCCACTGTGCCACCAACACCCTCCGGGATGTCTTCGGCCCCGGGGCCCGCTGGTGGCGCGACCGCTGAGCTTGTCCTGCCTTCCAAGGCGATCGCTGTGCAGGGCAACGTCGGCGAGGTCGTCTGCGGGACTGCAATGACGACGAGCCGGCGGAGGCGACCGTGCCCGAGATCTGGGCCGGCGTGGACATCGGCAAGGAATATCACCACTGCGTGGTGATCGACGCGCAGGGCGAACGCCTGCTGTCGCGGCGGGTCCTGAACGACGAGAGCGCACTACCGGAACTGGTCGGTGATGTACTCGCACTCTTTGAGGCTGCGTTGTGGGCGGTCGACATCAACCACGGCGGCGCCGCCCTGCTCGTCGGCCTGCTGGTGAGCTACGACCAGTCGATGGTCCGCCTCGCCGGCCTTGCCGTTCACCAGGCATCAGCCGCCTGCCGGGGCCAGGGCAAAACCCACTACGGGGAAGTTGATGGAGAAAGGCGGGGCTCCGCGTAGGACGGATGTCGGCCAAGACATCGTTACTACGAGGAGCCCCGTTGGTTCAGTCTGGCATGCCCGCACACGCCGATGCCGGTGTACTTCGTGCCGGCCATGGCGCTGTTCGGTGAGTGCGGGTATCGGGACGTATGGGCCACTCCGGTCGCCGCGCCGGGCATGCCGGACGTGGACCTGTCCGCGGCGGCCTTGCGTCAGGCCCGACGTCGGCTCGGCGCCGCTGCCCGCGCTGTTCGACCGGGTGAAGGGGGCGGTGGCGGCCGAGGGCGCGGCTGGATCACGGTGGCGGGGACTGCGGACGGCGGCCTGGGACAGCACGGGCATCCTGGCCGCCGACAGCGAGGCCAACCGGCCGCAGCGGAGTCTGCGGCGTCCCCACGATCCGGTTCTCGGTGAAGGGGCGGCCTGGGGCGGGCCGGGGAGAGTCGCGGCCGGGCGCCGGTACCGCTCCGTCGGCCCTCCGCCACATCGACGTCGCCGCCCATGTCCACGCCGCGCTCGATATCAGCCCCGACCTCCACCGGACCTCGGACGGCACCGCCTTCACCGCCCGACCGCCGAAGGAATCCCGGGTGAGACCGGGCAGCACGATAGGGTTCGGGGGAAACAAATCCGTTCGGTCCACACGAGCCGTGACAAGGACCGGACACCGCAGTTGCCCTGCGAGGAGGACCGGATGCTGCAGGCGCTGGGACTGGGGGCGGCCGAGGAGACCATCTACACGGCACTGATGGCCCAGCCGACGGCCTCCGCGCACGACCTCGCCCGGCAGACGGGAATCGTGGTGGCCGAGACCTCCCGCGTCCTGGCGGACTTGGAGACACGGGGTTTGATATCGGTCGCCACCGAGCCGGACTGCGAGGAATCCGGTTCGGCCGGGCAGCCGACCGGGTCCCAGTCCGTCCACTACCGCCTTGCTCCGCCCTCTGTGGCCCTGGCCCCGCTCCTGGCCGAGCAGCGTAATGCGCTCCACCAGGCGGAGAGCGCGTTCTCCATGCTCATCGAGCAGTACCGCAATACCGCCGTACACTCCGCCACCGGTGTCGTGGAGGTGGTCGTCGGTATGGAGCAGGTCGCCCACCGGTTCCATCAACTTCAGCGCGGAGCCCAGCGGGAACTGCTCGTCTTCCTCGTCGGCGCGCCCGTCGCGGTGCCCCGCGAGGAAACCGGCATGTCGGAGAGTTCTGTGCTGGATCGCGGAGTCGACTTCCGGGCCGTGGCGGTCAAGGACTACCTCGACACTCCCAACGTTGCAAGGGATGCGCGGGCGGCCATCAAGGCAGGCATGCAGCTCCGGCTGGTCGACTCGCTGCCACTGAAATTGGTCGTCTCCGACCGGGAGCGCGCCATGGTGCCGCTGGATACGGCGGACTCCGACGCCGAGCCGAGCGCGATCGTGGTGCACCGCAGCGGCTTGCTGGCAGCCCTGGTCCATCTCTTCGAGATGGAATGGGCCCGTGCCCGGCCGCTGCACATCACCACCACGGGTGTGCACGCGGAGGAGACAATTGAGCAGCAGCCGACCAAGGGGGAGCTCGATGTCCTCGCCCTGCTGCTGGCAGGTTTCTCCGACCGGCGGACGGCCTCCCAACTCGGCGTCTCCCTACGCACCGTGGAGCGGAGGACACGCCGCCTGATGGACCTTGCCAGAGCGGATTCGCGCCTGCAACTCGGCTGGCACGCCGCACGTGCGGGCTGGCTCTGACCTCGTCGGTCCGAGGGCCGAGGAGTCCGCGCCTGTTGGCGGTCACCCCGCGTGGGCCGCCGTCAACTCCTGGCGGATACCTGCTTCACGGCCGGCGGGGTGTGATGTCATGCCGGATTCTGCCGGTCGGGCGTACGGCGAGTGGAGTGCCGAGGCGATCGACGATCACACGGTGCTCGGAGTCGGGGCGGCTGCGGTCCACCGGCGACGACGGCCCGACATGAGCCCCTCTTTCAGAGACATGTCGTGAGACCCGTCGATCGCCGCATCGTCCACGTCCGGCAAGCCGGCTGTCCGCAGGTCAACGCCGTGCCGGCCGGACGTACCCCCATCGGCCCCCGAAGCCTCACGGAGCCGCCGAACCAGCGGACGTGACCTTGTGGCGGAGAACCGTCATGCGGGAAACCCGCCATGCCCGGCACCCTCCACGCAATCCGCAATTCTGCCAGGCTGCGGCTCCAGCATGGCATGTTCACAGCGTCAACGAGGAGATTCATGCGCCCCATAACCCGTATAGCCTTGGGCGCGGCGACCGCCACCGTTCTGGCCGTCACCGCAGTCGCGCCTTCCGGGGCGGCGGATATGCCACCTGACGGGACCTCGGGGAAGAGGCCCGTCATCGGCAGCGGGACCGCAGCAACGGGCGGCAAGCAGGTGACGGTCACGCTGATCACCGGCGACAAGGTACTGGTGACCACGGACGCGTCAGGCCGCAGTTCGGCGGCGGTGCTGCCCCGCAAGGACGGCACGCAACCGATGGTCCAGACCTATCAGATGGGCAAGGACCTTTACGTCTACCCGGAGGACGCCTCCCAGGCGATCGCCGAGGGCAAGGTCGACGAGCAACTGTTCAACGTTTCCGGGCTCATTCGCCAGGGATACGATGACACGCGCACCGACACGCTGCCGCTTATCGCCACCTACCGGAACGGTGTGAGCGTTGCCGCCGGCGCGCCAGCGGCTCCTCGCGGGGCCGAGCGGAGCCTGAGCCTCCCGGCTGTGAACGGCGTCGCGCTCAGGGCGGGAAAGGACACCGCCGCCGCCTTCTGGCAGGACATCACCAACACCCGCTCACGTTCCGGCTCCACGGTGAACAAGCTGTGGCTGGACGGCAAGGTCGAGGCCACACTGGACCGGTCCACCGCTCAGGTCCACGCGCCGGAGGCATGGGCTGCCGGCTACGACGGCAAGGGCACCAAGGTCGCCGTGCTGGACACGGGCGTGGACGCCGAACACCCGGACCTGGTGAGCAGGGTCGCCGAGGCCAAGAACTTCACGGACTCCAAGACCACCGACGACAGGCAGGGGCACGGCACCCACACCGCCTCCACGGTCGGCGGGTCCGGAGCGGCCAGTGACGGCCGCAAGAAGGGTGTCGCCCCCGGTTCCTCCCTGCTCGTCGGCAAGGTCCTCAACGACCAGGGCTACGGCCAGGACTCCTGGATCATCGCGGGTATGCAGTGGGCCGTCGACCAGAAGGCCGACGTCGTCTCCATGAGTCTGGGCAACCCCACGATCGGCGACTGCACCGACCCGATGGCCCAGGCCACGCAGGAGCTGTCGAAGAACAAGCACACCCTGTTCGTCGTCGCCGCCGGCAACGCCGGTCCGGGTACCGAGACCGTCTCCTCGCCCGGCTGCGTGCCCGGCGTGCTGACCGTCGGTGCCGTCGACCGCGACGACACCACTGCGCAGTTCTCCAGCCGCGGCCCCGTGGCCGTCACCCACACCCTCAAGCCCGAGATCGCCGCCCCCGGCGTCGACATCTCCGCCGCGGCGGCGGGCGGCCGCGGCGTCTACGCCTACCGGACGATGTCCGGCACCTCCATGGCCACCCCGCATGTCGCGGGCGCCGCGGCCGTCGTCCGTCAGGCCCACCCGGACTGGACCGCACAGCAGATCAAGGCCGCCCTGGTCTCCTCCGCCCGCACCGGCGGCAAGGTCGCAGGCGCCGACCGGACCGGCGGCGGGGTCCTCGACGTGTTCGGCGCGGTGAACCAGAAGGTGCTCTCCGCGCCCGCCGTCCAGGCCGGCAGCTACAACTGGCCGCAGGACGCCTCGGACCGCACCACCGTGCAGGTGCCCTTCACCAACACCAGTGGCAGCGACCTCACCCTGAACCTGAAGGTCAGCGGTGTGCACGGCAACGACGGCAGCGACGTCAACTCCGGCATCGTCAAGCTGGGGCAGAACAAGGCGAGGGTCCCCGCGGGGGCCACCGTTCAGGTGCCGGTGCGGATCGACCCCACCGCCCGCCTCAAGGACGCCCAGTACGGCGCTGTCACCGGCCGGATCCTGGCCACCGGCGGCGATGCGCACATCTCCGTGCCCGTCACGCTCTACGTCCAGCCGGAGACGGTCACCCTCCGGGTCAAGGTCATCGACCGCAACGGCAAGCCCGCGACCGGCGCCTCCTCCCTGGACCTCGCCGGCCTCGACATCGACAAGGGCGAGCGCCGCAAGAACCAGGGCGCGACCGAGCAGATGTACCGTGTGCGCCCGGGTGACTATGCCCTCAGCGGCTTCGTGGCGACGAACGACGCGAACAACGCGCCCGAATCGGTCAGCTACCTCGCGAAACCGCAGCTGCGGGTCACCCACGACACCACCGTCGTCCTCGACGCCCGCAAGGCCCACCAGCTGAGCCTGCACACCGACCGGCCCTCGACGGTGGACAACACCACATTCAGCTACGCCCGCATGTGGGACGACACCTGGCTGATGTCTGGAACGCTCACGGCAGACGGCACCGTCCAGAAGTTCTACGCAGACGTCGACGGACGCGCCAAGAACGGCACCTTCGAGTTCCGGCCCACCTGGCGCGCGAGCGGCTCCGAGAACGGCTCGCCCTACGTCTACAACCTGTCGTTCCCGACCCCGGGTCCGCTGCAGTCCGACCAGGTCCACAAGCCCAAGGACTCAAAGCTGGCCCAGGTCACCGAAACGTGGAACGCCATGGGCAAGGAGGCCGACTACCTCGACGCGTTGTTCATCCGCCCCTCCGGCAGCAGCGGCGCCTACATCCCGGTGAGCCCGTACGGCAACGTCCACGTGCCCGCCACCCGCACCGCCTACTACACGACCGGCGACGACGCCTGGTACCACGGCGCGATGACCAGCTTCCCGTTCGCCGCGTTCATGGGTGACCAGGAGCGCACCTACAAGGCCGGACAGCGGAGCACCGAGGAGTGGTACGGCGGCCCCCTGCGGCCGGGCGCGGCGCGCGACGCCGACGGCCGGCTGATGCTGGCCGCCGAGCGGCAGGGCAACCTGTTCGGCATCCAGAACGCGCTCTGGGTCGACGGCTCCGGCGACCACTGGACCTACGGCGGTTCCTTCGGCGACATCGGCAACCTGACGTTGAAGCGAAATGGTGAGCAGATCGGCCGGCTCGCCTACCCCTACGGCGTGTTCGAGGTGCCGGACGAGGACTCCGCGTACGAGCTCACCCAGCACCTGGAGAAGATCGACTCCGGGGACCGCAACTGGCTGCGCTCCACCGCTGCGGACACCACCTGGAGCTTCCGCTCGCACCGGGAGCCGGACGTCTACTCGCGCGGCCTGCCAATCCTCCACCCGGTGTACGACGTGCCGGTGGACGGCCTGAACACGCTGCCCGCGCAGAGGGGCATCGAGGTCGGTCTGTCGGTCGAGGGCCATGCCGAGTACACCCCGGGCGCTGTCAAGGCGGCATCGCTGTCCTACTCCTACGACGGCGGCACCACCTGGACCCAGGCGCCGACCGAGCAGCAGGACGGCAAGTGGACGGCCGTCCTCGACCACACCGGAGCCTCCGGCAAGCAGGTCATGCTGAAGGCCACCTTCACCGACGCCAACGGCAACGCGGTCACCCAGACCATCACCCGCGCCTACGACGTCCGGTAACCACGCGGTCCGGCCGGGTGGGCCTCCCCACAATGGGCGACCCGCCCGGCCACCCGCTGCCCACACGTGATCCGCCTCTGGCCCCGGCACCACCCGCAGGCAGCTGCAAACGCACCGCCTGACGCCCGCAGCGCCCCGGCCCGGAGCATCGTCCGGGGCATGCGAGGCGCAAGCGGCGTACCGGGCCCGCCGGACCGCCCCGGGCGGATACGGCACGCCTGGCAGGCCCGGCCCGGAGCCGGTCCTTCCCCTCGGACCGGCCCGGCCGCCGGGAGTGCCCGGGAACCACCGCAGGAGTGCACAGGCCGTGCATCCTGCATGCGGTGCCGGTCACAGCGCAGGGACTTCGTCCGGCAGGGCGTGGCCCGCCCACGGCCGGGTCTGCTTACCGTACGGGGAGTGCACTGTCTGCCCGGGAGGTCCCGTGCCCCGTAAGCAATCGAAGAGTTCCGCCCGTCCCCTCAAGGCCATCGAACCTACGAGCGACGCCGAAGTAACGATCGGCGTAGCGTCGGTGACGCTCCTGGTGATGGTCCTCGGTGCCCTCTCCGCGTCCCCGGTGTGGCTTCTCGGGCTCCTCGTATTCCTGCCGGCGGCGGCGTCGGCGCTGTGCACCGTACGCCAGACGAAGCTCGTGTCCGCATGGACCGCACTGGTGGTCATCGTCACAATGCTGGTCCGGCACGGGGACGGGCGGCCGTGGCTCGACAGGATCCTCATGATGCTGCTCACCCTCGCGCTGGGCGCGGCGTCCGTCTACGCCTGCCACCGTCGGATCCGCCGCGAGCACGAGGTGCTGCGACTTCGCTCCACCGCGGCAGCGATGCAGCGCCAGATCCTGCGCCCGCTTCCCATGATCACCGACGACGTCCTGGTGGACGGAGTGTACGAGCCCGTTCAGGAGGACCGGCTCGTCGGCGGCGACATCTACGACGTCGTCGTCTCTCCGTGGGGAACCCGGATCCTGATCGGCGATGTCCAGGGCAAGGGCCTGCCCGCGGTCGGCGCGGCGTTCGCCGTCATCGGCACCTTCCGTGCGACGGCCCACCGGGAACCCACCCTGACCGCACTCGCCGATGCCCTCGACGCCTCCGTCGTACAGCACAACGCCTACGCCGCACAGACCGGCGAGGACGAACGGTTCGTCACAGCGCTCATCGTCAACATCGACGCCGACGAAGAGGTACAAGTCATCAACTGCGGGCACATTCCGCCGCAGTTGCTGCGCGATGCCACCGTCACCACGCCGGCCCTCGCATCCGGCGTCCCTCTCGGCCTTGCCGCACTCGCCGCCGAACCCGCGACCGTCGACTGGTTCGCCTTCCCGCCCGGCGCGACCCTGCTGCTGACCACGGACGGGCTCACCGAGACACGCGCCGCCGACGGCACGTTCTACCCCCTCGCCGAACGCCTCACCAAGCGCGTACATCTCTCACCCACCGACCTGCCGCGCGCCCTCTACGACGACGCGCGCGCGTACGCCGGGGGAGAAGACCAGCACGACGATGTGGCGGTCCTGTCCGTCCGGCGGTCACCGTACCGCTGAGCGCATCACGGCTCACGCCACGCAATCGACCGCTGCGCCCGCTCACCACCTGCGGGACGTCCTCCGGTACACCATGGGCATGGCTGCCGGGTCGATCCGGCAAGGGACGCCGGGGGTGCAGGGCGCGGGAACAGCCGACGGAAGGCGGTGTCCTGGTCAGCGTGCCCCGTCAGGTTGCCGGGGGCGGTTCCTGCGGCTGTTGAGTACCGCGGCGATCGGGAGGGCTGCTGCCAGGCCGCTGAGCAGGACCGCGGCGAGTGCGCCGAGGATGGCGGGCCGGTCGGCGAAGGCGATGCCGATCGCGGCCAGGGCGGGCCCGGCGTTGCGTACGGCGGCGATGCCTCCCATGGTGGTGCGGCGTGCCGGCGGCCCGGTGGCGAGCAGGGTGCCGGCAGCGAAGGCGGCGGCCGCGAGGACGAAGCCGGCCAGGAGGGTGAGCGAGCCGAGCAGGGCCAGGACGTCGTGCCAGTTCCCGAGAAGCATGCCCGCCAGCACGATCAGGAAAGTCACGTTCGAGACCGTGGCCGCCGGGGGGTGCCACGCTCGTGCGGTGGGCGTTGCGCAGTGGCGCAGCAGCAGGCCGACTGCGAACGGGAGGAGCTGCAGCAGGGCCACGGTTCCCACCAGCGTCGCGATGTCGAGGGAGACTCCCCGGCCGACACCGGAGGCGCTGAGGATCCCGTTGGCCGTGGGGGCGAAAGTGAGACTGCCGATGGTGGCCAGCAGCACTTGCATGGCCGCGCCCGCGACAACATCACCGCTTTGCACCATGGCCAACTTCGCCCCGAAGGGCCCGCCCGGTGAGGAGGCAGCCAGGACGAGGGCGATGAACGCCTCAGTGGGCAGGCCGAGCAGCATGCCGATGCCCCATCCCAGCAGCGGGACGACCACCAGGCTGGTGAGCAGGGCCAGTACGAGCAGGGGGATGTTGGCGAAGAGGCTCCGCAGGGCCGCGACGGTGGTTCCGAGACCAGCGGCAAACATGGTGGCTGCGATGAAGATCACAGTGACGGCGTTGAACAGCAGATGCAGTGTCTCCATGAGGCGACCCCCTCGGGCCTGCGGAGCCGTCTCGGGCCGGTGCCGGGCGCGCCCCGTGGACGGTCAGTCCCGCAGATTGCCGAGC
Source organism: Streptomyces sp. NPDC056061 (assembly GCF_042266885.1). Lineage (NCBI taxonomy): Bacteria > Bacillati > Actinomycetota > Actinomycetes > Kitasatosporales > Streptomycetaceae > Streptomyces > Streptomyces sp. NPDC056061. The sequence continues at coordinate 168,614 of NZ_JBHJWQ010000005.1, forward strand.
CAGCCCAGGGCGCGCAGGCCGGGCAGGAAGCAGTACTCGCCGCCGCGGGTGACGACGAACCGCGGCAACGGGGGCAGGCGCCGGCGCACCGGCCGCCGGGGAATGGTGAAGTCGCCGCTGCCGTCGTGAGACCCGGTGACGGGGTCCTTGGCATCGCCCGCGCCGAAGAACACACTGTCGTTCATCCACTGGGACTGGACGAACTCGAACTGTCGCCCCAGGTGGGCCCCGATGAACGCGAACATCAGGCCCCGGTCCACCCCGTCGTTCTCCAGGTCCCCGTCGGGCAGTGGCGGGCCGTAGACGGCGCCGCGTCTGATCATGCGGTGCAGTCGCACCTCGCCCGCCACCGAGGCGTCACGGGGATTGGCTCGGCGGATGTGACAACCGGCAGGGGTGACGAATCCCGCCGGATCCTCCCGCGCGTACAGGAAGGTGTTGCGTCGGCAGGGGTCCGCACCGAGAGCGGGGTCGTCGTGGTGCGGGCTCAGCGCCAGCGGAGCTCCGCTGCGCCAGCGGCCCATCATCTTGGCGGCCAGCAGTTCCTCGTCCTCAGGGCCGGTGGCGGCCTGACGCAGGTAGCGGCGGAACGAGGCGACGTCCTGGTGGAGTTTACGGAAGACCGCGTAGCTGCCATTGCGTCCCAGCGCCTCCGGCTGCGGCATCTGGACGCCGCCGATCTCGTCCCGGTAGCCGAGCACGAACTCGCCCGCCTTCAACGGTGCCTCCAGCCGGTTCGACCCTGCGATGCCGCTGCCTTCGACGGCCGGGTGGCTCACGCCGTCGCGGTAGCCGAAGTGCTCGGTCTCAGTGGGCAGCGCGTAGCAGTCCTGCCGCCAGATCGCGGTCACCCCGGTGAGCTGTTCGTAGGCGGGGCGGGCCCGCTCGATGGCCACCGCCAGCCGTTCGGGGTCGGGCGCGACCGCGGTGAACACCACATGGACATCCGGGGTGCCCAGTGGTGCTTCCCAGTGCTCGGGGCCGCTCTCGCCGTCATCGCCCAGCGCTCCGGCGCGGGCGGCCATCCCCTGCCGGAACTCCCACGCGAACGTCTCCAGCGAGGCGGTGGGCACACCGAGAACCTCCAGCCCGTGGCAAGTGACCGCGACGCTCACCCACGTCTCCCCCAAGGGGGTGACCGAGTCGGCGGCCGAGGTCACCACCTCGCTCGCGCGCCGCATCAGCTCCCTCCCGTGCGCCCGGTCACCGATGCGGAACGCCAGATAGGTCGCCGCGTACGGGGTCGGCCGGGGAGCGAGCACTCCGCGCTGAATGTCGTCGAGCTCCAGTGCCACTCGCCTTCCGCTCACGGAAATCGCCTCCTCGCCGCGGGGGCCTGCGTCGCTACCTGGTGACGAGGTTCCGCCAGAAATTGCGCAGGCTCTCATCGCCGCCGAACAAGGAGCTGAAGATCGTGGAGTCGGCGAGCAGGATGTCGCCGCTCCGCTCACCTTCCGGAGGCATCCAGAGGAACATGTTGAACGCGCTGTTGCCGGCTTCGGTGAACGGATGCGGCCTGGAGGTGTCGATCGGCTGCATGGCCAGGACGTGAACGATGTCCGGCTCGTCCGTTGTCACGGCGTAGTGCGGCAGGTGCTGGTGAAAGTTGAAGTTGGTGACTCCTTCCAGCCACCCCTTGGCGTCCAGGTCTCTGAACGCGGAGAACGGGGCGATCCGGTTCTGCTCCCGCACGGCCGGCCGCAATCCGTAGCGGTTCTCCACCGGCACGCCGAGCCCGCGCATCACGCCCCGGAGGTATCCGGCAAAGCGCTGCTGCCGAGGTACCAGGGGATCGCCGTGATGGTGGTACTCGACGTCCCGCACCGCCAGGTCGTCCGACGCCCCCACGTCATGATGGGGCCCGAGGACCAGACGGGCGTCCTCTCGGCCGAGGAATGCCCGCAGCGCCTCAACCTCGCCGGGCTCCGCCTCCTGGCCGGTGACCATGTGGTCCAGCCCGAACACGAACAGGGTGTCGGTGTCGGCCAGCACCCGCTCGTCGAGCGGAGTGCGGAAACCGGCCTGGTCGATGCGCTGGTACACGGGGACGGGGTGTCCTGTGGTTTCCTCGACGAACTGCTGGAACGGCACCCAGGCCAAGAAGAACAGCTCCAGCGATCCCGCGATGCCCTGCTGGAATCGCAGCGGGTCGGACCACTTAGGGTCCTCGTAGGCGGGCCAGGCCACCCGCCGGACCTCGGTCATCGTGGAGAACCGGTTGTCCAGCTCGGCGGGGCTCCTGCCCGCCTCGGCAGGGTAGCTCCACGAGACATAGATGCTCACCCGCCGCCGGCCAGGAGTGGGGGAGCGCGGGACGTGATTCTGGTTGTACGTGCGGGCGGTGGCGACCTCGTTCATTCCGCCTCCCTCAACGGTCGGTCGGCTATCTGCCCGCCGGCCCGCGCTCGGCACGGGCCGCGGGTTTCTCACTGCAACTGGTCGAGCATGTCCGACAGGGCGTTCTTGACGCGTAGCGCCTTCTTGATCTCGTCGGCCGTGACGTAGGGGTACTCGCCGTACTCGATGAAGCTCGGGCAGTGGTGCTGACGCACGAACCTGACGAACGCCTCAGGGTTGGTTCGCCAGTCCTCGGGGAACCCTTCGAGATTCTCGAAAGCGGTGCTCACTCCCGCCTTGCCGAACAGCGCGATGGCGTCCTCGGTGTACTTGTCGAAATCGGTGTCGAAGATCCCCTGATACATGAAACGCGTGTCATCGTCGAAGAGCACCCAACGCAGGTAGTGCAGCTTCAACGGCGCGAGAAGATACGGATCGCTCTCCAGCGCCCTGGCCAGGGCGTAGCCGTATTCCCGCATGGCTTCGGCCCGGCCCGGCTTCACCCTCGCGACGATGGTGAAGCCGTAACACGCGGGTGTCTTCGGGAAAATCGGGCCGTACTTCCCCTGTTCGAGCTGGTCGGTGTCCTTGGCGATGACGGCCGCCTGCGGCTTGATCTCCATGGTCATTCCTCCCGCCGCCTACCGGCCGGACAAACCCGCTTCCATCCTCACACGCAGCGTCGGTCTCCGCATGCGACCACACAGCGTCATGAATCCGAGCCCCCGCACGAGGGAGGCTGCCCGCAGCGGTGGTGTGAATGTGTGGGGTGGCGGCAGCAGGTTGGGCAACAGCGGGTCCTGTGGGGCGGGCGGCTTGCGGGCCAGGGGCCCTGCCACCACCGGTTGCCGAAGGGCGACGGCGCGACGGATTCCGCCGCGCCGAGCGGAGAGGGGGCGTTCACGGAGGCCCTCCGGTCGGATCAGGCGGTGAACGCGGTGCCGTCCAGGGTCCAGTGGGCGTCGGGTGTGATGCCGAGGGCTGTGTAGACATGGGCGGCGACATCGGCGTGGTGGAGGGCCGACGGAGTCGTGCCAGCGGGCAGGCCGGGACCGCGCGCGGCGATCCAGGCCATACGCTCCTGCGGGCTGCGTCCCCCGTGGCCCCCTTCGTCGCGGTGTCCGTGGTCCGTCACCACGATGACCGTCCACTCCTCCGTCTCATGGCCGGGACGCTCTCGTACGGCGGTGAGCAACCGGCCGAGCCGCCGGTCGGCGGCCTCGATCGACCGGTGGTACTCCTGGCCGCAGCCGAGAAAGTGGGCGGTCTCGTCGACGGCGCCGAGGTAGACGAAGCCCGCGCGGAGGTCGTCGTCCGCTTGGAGGAGGTGTTCCGCCTCGACGGTCACCCTCTCGTCCGCCTCCTCCCACGCTTCGGGGGTGTCCTCGCGGGGAGCGACGTAGGCGAGCCGGGACGGGGCGACGAAGAGCGGGCCGCCCTGCTGCGCGAGGAAGAGCGGAGCCCAGCCTCCGACGGCGAAGGTCCGCAGCCCGCAGTCGTGCGCGAGACGGGTCGTGAAGTCGGGGAAGACGTCGAGGCGGTTGCCGTCGAAGCGATTGGCCCACACTCCGTGCTTGGCGACACCGACGCCGGTGACGACGGTGGTCCAGCACGGGCCCGACATGGTGGGGGTCACGGAGTCCACCTCGACGGGCGCGAGGAAGCCCGCGCGGGCGATCCCGTCGATGTGGGGGGTGGCGAGTTCGGGGAGCAGGTCGAGGCGTACGCCGTCGATGCCGACCACCAGTACGCGGGCGGTGTTCTGGGAGGTGTCCTGCGCGGTGTCCATGGGCGGATCCAGACGTGTCGTGGGCGGGCGAGGCAGGCGGGGTGTGGGCGTGGAAGGGGGCGTGTTGCTCAGGGGCCGACGCGGCGGAGCCGGATCAGGCTGCTGGCGTAGTCGCCGGCGGGAAGCCGCGGGTCGATGCCCTGGTTCACCAGGACGGTGCCGCTGTACACCCGGTCGAGGTCCAGGTCCAGGTAGTGGGCCCCGGCGTCGAGTGCGGGCAGCCGCACGGGGGTGGGGCGGTCACCGAACCGGGTCGTGGGGCGCCAGACGAGGAGCACGTGCTCGCTGTCGTCGGACGCCGCGTAGTGCACGGCGGTCACCGGGCCGACCGGGGTGATGCGGTGCTGGTGCCCCCGCTGCACGAGCGGGCGGATCCGCTTGTACTGGGCGACGAGTTCGGCGGCCTCGTCGAGTTCCTCGTCGGACCAGGACGTCAGGTCTCCGCCGATTCCCAGCGCCCCGGCCATGGCGACGTGGAAGCGGAAGCGCAGCGGTGTGCGCCGGCCGGTGGCGGGGTTGGGGCTGTCGGTGACCCACGCAGCCATGGCCTGGGCGGGGAAGAGCTGACCGAAGCCGTGGTGGATGCCGATCCGGTCGACCGGATCGGTGTTGTCCGAGGTCCAGGCCTGGTCGGTGCGGGCGAGGACGCCGAGATCGATGCGACCGCCGCCGCCCGCGCACGCCTCGATGCGCAGCCCGGGGTGGGCGGCACGGAGCCGGTCCATGACCCGGTGGACGGCCCGGGTGTGGTCGATCCACAGCCGGTCGGGGTCGGGGTGCCCGTCCCAGCCGGCCTCGGTGAAGGGCCGGTTGGCGTCCCACTTGAGCCAGTCGACGTCGTGGTCGCGCACGAGCCGGTCGAGGGTCTCCAGGGCCCACGCCTCGACCTCGGGCCGGGCGAAGTTCAGCACCAGCTGGTTGCGGAGCTCGGTCGCGTCGAGGCGGGGGGAGTGGACGACCCAGTCCGGATGGGCGCGGTACAACTCGCTGTCGCGGTTGACCATCTCCGGCTCCACCCACAGCCCGAAGGCCATGCCGAGTCGGTGCACCTCGTCGGCGAGCGGACGCACTCCGCGGGGGAACGCCTCGGGGCGGGGAGTCCAGTCGCCGAGCCCGGACCGGTCGTCGCGGCGGGCGCCGAACCACCCGTCGTCGAGGACGAAGAGTTCGGCACCGAGCCGGGCGGCCAGGTGCGCAAGGCGGATCTGGCCGGCCTCGTCGACGTCGAATCCGGTGGCCTCCCACGAGTTGTAGAGGACCGGCCGGTCCCGTTCGGGCTCCGGCAGTACATGCCCGCGTACGTAGTCGTGCCAGGTGCGGCTGGCCGCGCCGAAGCCGTGCGGGGTGTAGAGGCCGGCGTACACCGGTGTGCGAAGGCTCTCGCCCGCCCGCAGGGTCCAACTGAGGCCCTCATGGCCGAAGCCACCGGTCCAGGTGGTGCGGCCGACCGGATCGCGGTGGACCGTGACGCGCCAACTTCCGCTCCAGGCCAGTGTGGTGCTCCACACCTCGCCCCGCTCCTCCTCCGCGGTGCCGTCGTCGAGGGCCAGCCAGGGGCTCGCATGGTGGCCGGTGAGTCCCCGACGGCTCGTCAGCACGGTTTCAGCGACGGGAAGTCGGTCGCGGTGAAGCTGGAACTCGCTGTTCCAGCCGCCGACCAGATGGCTCAGCCGGTAGTCGGTCAGCGGGGGAGCGGTCCAGGAGGCCGAGTCCAGCCGGTCGACGGTGACCGGATCCGGCGGGCCGTCCGTGGCTGCGGTGTGGGTCAGCTCCGTCCAGCGCTCGACGACGTCGGTGCCGGGCCGGACGCGGTAGCACAGTTCGGCCCGCAAGGGGCGGTGCCGGTCGTCGAGGCGCAGCCGCAGTTCCCCGCCGTCGACGGTGTGACCGGCGAAGCGCCACTGGGCGCCTCGGGTGCCGTCGGCGAAGCGGACCTGAAGGCCGGCCGGTCCGAACCGCGCCCCGGTCTGCGGTGCGAGTTCGTCGGCGGCGGCTTCCGCCTCGAAGCTGCTCGCGGCCGGCGAGGTGGGTTCCGGCATCGCGGCGAGGGCGGCGGTGTCGAGCGGGGCGCCCCAATGGAGGTGCCGGGGGCTGCCGTCGGGGGCGACGCGGAGGGCGTACTGGCTGTTCGGTGTGCGCAGCACCGCGAGGCCGAGATCGGGATCGAAGGTGACGGGCGGGAGCGTGGCGAGCACGGATGGGTCCCCTGACGTACGGAGAGGAACAGGGCCTTGTCCGGGGCGGTGCGGTGAGGGCACGAAGGGACACCGCGATCCGAGGCCCCGGGACGGGCACGGAGGCGGGCCCGAGCGTAGGACGGGCCCAACTCCTAAATCAATACTGGAAGAAGTTATTTATTTGCTCTACGTTGCACCCGTGCTTCGATATCACTCCCAGCCTCTGGTCAGTGCGCCTGCCGAGACTGCGGTCCTCACCCTGCTCCTCGCGGAGGGACCGCTCAGCAGAGTGGAGCTGGCACGGCGGACGGGGCTCTCCTCGACAGCGGTCACCAAGGCAGCCAGACCTCTCATCGACGACGGCTACCTGTACGAACTCCCACCGGAGCGCACCGCGCCCGGCGCAGGCCGACCGGTCAACCCGCTCGCGGTCGCCCCCGACCGGGAGTACTTCGTCGGCCTCAAGATCAGCGTCGACCAGCTCTTCGGCGCCGTCTGCGATCTGCGGGCCGGCATCCGGGACACGGCTGCCCGGCCGCTCGACGTGTGCGCCCCCGAAATCGTCGCAGACCTCGTCGCCGAGCTGGTCGACGAACTGCTCGACGCCGAGCCCGCGTTCCGCGAACGTACCCGCCACCTCGGCGTCGCCGTGAACGGCGACGTGGACCGCGACAGCGGCCGGCTCCGCCACTCCGGCCTCCTCGGCTGGCGCGACGTCCCGCTCGGCGAACTGCTCAGCGCCTCCACCGGCCTGGCGGTCACCGTCGAGAACGACGTCAGGGCCCTGACCGTCGCCGAGCACTGGTTCGGCGAAGGCATCGGCACGGGCTACTTCGCGCTGGTCACCATCGGCGCGGGCATCGGCTCCGCCCTCGTCGTCAACGGGCACCTGCTCAGAGGCGCCCATGGGGTCGCGGGCGAGGTCGGACACATCTGCGTCGACCCCGCCGGACCGCTCTGCCGTTGTGGCGCTCGCGGCTGCGTCGAAGCGATCGCCTCGACCGACGCGATCCTCGCGGCGGTCCGCCGCGCCGCCACGAACCCGCGTCTCACATTCGACGAGGCCGTCGACATGGCTCGCGAGGGCCACCTCGCGGCCCGCGAGGCATTCGCCCGGGCCGGACAGGCCATAGGGGTCGGCATCGCCGCGCTGGTCAACCTCGTCGGCCCGGAGCGTGTCGTCGTCAGCGGCGAAGGAGCCGACGCCTACGACCTGTTCAGCCGCCACATCCAGGACGCTTACGCCGCACACGCCTTCGGAGCGGCGTCCCGATGCCCGCTGTTGCTGCGCCCGCTGCCCTGGGAGGAGTGGGCCCGCGGTGGTGCCGCCGTGGCCATCCAGGCCCTCTTCCCACAGCCCGCGGCCACATCCACGATCGGCGCCGGATGACCGAAGCAGCAACCGTTGTCCTCGCAGCCGCCGAGTACGACTCCCTGGCCGCCGCCCTCCTCTGCCGGCAAGCACTGACGAGGGCGCCGGCCAGGGAGCACATCCGCCCCGCACACGCCCCCACAAAAGGACATGCGACATGAGCGCACGCAGATCAGAGCTTAGCCGACGCGGATTCCTCACGGGATCGCTGCTCGTCACCGCCGGAACGGTCCTGACGACCGCCTGCAGCACCGACCCCACCGGCGGCTCCTCCTCCGGAGCGAAGACCACCCTCAACGTCTGGTACCACGCCTACGGCGAGGCCGGCGCCCAGCAGGCGGCGCTCCGCTACGCCACCGCCTTCACCAAGGCCAACCCGGACATAGCCGTCAAGGTGACCTGGGTTCCCGGCGACTACACGAGCAAGCTCTACGCCACCCTGCTGACCGACGCGGCCCCCGACGTCTTCGAGATCGGCGACTTCAGCGAGGCCCTGGCCCGCCGTGGCCAGATCGCGGCGCTCGACGACGTGTACGGCAGCGCCAAGAGCGACTTCAACACCAACGCCGTCGAGTCGGTCACCGTCGACGGCAAGCTCTACGGCGTCAAGATGATCGACGACGTCATGATGCTCTACTACCGCAAGAGCGTCCTGTCGAAGGCCGGGATCACCCCGCCCACGACCTTCGACGGTCTCGTCGACGCGGCGAAGGCCCTGAGCACCGGGAAGAACAAGGGCCTGTTCGTCGGCAACGACGGCATCGGCGACTCCGCGATCCTCAACGTCCTCTCCAACGGCGGCGACCTCGTGACGCCCGACGGCAAGGTGGCGTTCGGCTCGGGCCGGGCGCTCGAAGCGCTGACCGGCCTGAAGCGCCTGCACGACGACAAGTCGCTGCTGCTCGGGTTCACCACCGACTGGTGGGACCCCGCCGCCTTCATCCAGGGCGTCGTGCCGATGCAGTGGTGCGGCCTGTGGGCGATGCCCGCCGTCTCGCCCGCGCTCGGCGACGACTTCGGCGTGCTGCCGTGGCCGGCGTACAAGGCCGACGGCACGCCCGTCGTACGGGTCGGCGGCTGGACCAGCTGCGTCAACGCCAAGGGCAGGAACGTGGCCGCGGCCAAGAAGTTCGTCCAGTGGCTCTGGGTCCAGCAGTCCGACCTGCAGAAGGACTTCGCCGAGAGCTACGGCTTCCACGTCCCGCCGCGCACGTCCGTGGCGGCCACCGCGAAGAAGCTCTCCGCGGGCACCGCCAAGGAGACCGTGGAACTGGCGGCGAAGTACGGGAAGCACAACCCGGGAACCTGGGAGACCGCCGTGAGCAGCGCGTTCAACGCGACCGCGGCGAAGATCGCCGGCGGACAGGGCGGCGATCCGGCGGCTCTCCTGGCCACCGCGGTGACCAAGGCCCAGCGTGAGATCGACAAGCAGCTCGGCCGATGAAACCGATGAACCCGGCGACCGACATCACGCCGAAGCCCGAGCGGGCCGGGCGCCCCGCGGTCGACCCGCGGCGCGCAGCCCGCACCGGCCGGGCCCGTGCGGGCCGGCCCCGCGTCGGCCGGTCCGGCTGGACGGCGTTCATACTGCTGACCGCGCCGACACTGATCGGGCTCGGCATCTTCAAGTACGTCGCGATCGGCTGGAGTTTCCTGCTCAGCCTCAGCGACGCGCGCGGCACCATCGCACTCGGCCACTGGGTCGGACTCGACAACTACCAGACCCTCCTGTCCGACCAGGCGTTCCGCGACTCGTTGCTCACGATCCTGCTGTTCACCGCCTTCATCGTGCCGGTCACCTTCGCCGCCTCCCTCGGACTCGCCCTGCTGGTGCACCGGGTCCGCCGAGGCCGGGCCCTGCTGCGCACCACCTTCCTCGTCCCCGCGGCCGTCTCGTACGTCGCCGCGTCACTGTTGTGGAAGATGTGCCTGTTCAACGGCCTGCCGTCGGGCATCGCCAACATGATCGGCGGATGGTTCGGAGCGGAGCCGGTGCCCTGGCTGCAGTCCATCTCGCCACCGCTCTACTGGATCGTCCTCGTCACGCTGCGCCTCTGGCTCCAGGTCGGCTTCTACATGGTGCTCTTCCTCGCCGGGCTCCAGGCCATCCCCAAAGAGGTCTACGAAGCCGCCGCACTCGACGGCGCCACCGGCCGACGGCTCCTGACCAGGATCACCCTGCCGATGCTGCGCAACACCGCCGTCGCCGTGCTGATGCTGCTGTTCATCGCCGCCTTCCAGGCCTTCGACGAGTTCTACAACCTGTTCAACAGCGGGCTGTCGGGAACCGGCACCGCCCCCGTACGGACACCGCTGGTCCACCTCTACGACACCGCCATGGGCAGCCAGAACTACGGCCTCGGCTCGGCCGGAGCCTTCGTGCTCACCGCCCTCATCGTCGGAGTGACCCTGATCCAGGGACGGTTCACCGGATTCGGCAGGAGCGGAGAATGAGAAGCGCATGATCACCCTGCCCGGACTGTCCCGAACCGTGCGCCTGCTGGCACGCGGCCTGCTCATCGGACTGCTGACCGCGGTCTTCATGGCGCCGTTCTACCTGATGCTCCGCAACGCGCTGATGGACTCCCAGAGCCTGACGGCGCCGGAGTGGACGTGGTGGCCCTCGACGATGCACTTCGAGAACTTCACCGCCCTGTTCGACGACCCCGCCGTCGCCATGGGCCGGTCCCTCGGCAACTCGCTGCTGATCGCCGCCGTCACCGCACCCGTCTCCACGCTCCTCGCCTCCGCCGCCGGCTACGCCCTCGCCAGGATTCCGGTTCCGGGACGCGGTGTGCTGCTCGCCCTGGTGGTGGCCACGCTGATGATCCCCGGCTCGGTCACCTTCGTGCCGACATTCGTCGTCGTCGGCTCCATGGGAGGCGTCAACACGTTGTGGGGCATCATCGTGCCCGGCCTCTTCAACCCGTTCGCGGTCCTGCTGTTCCGCAACTTCTACCTCCAGTTCCCGCGGGAGATCGAAGAGGCGGGACGGCTCGACGGCCTCGGCTGGCTCGGCCTGTACCGCCGGGTCGCCCTGCCGAGTTCCGGGGCGATGCTGGCCTCGCTCGGGGCGTTGTCCTTCATCGAAAGCTGGAACTCCTTCCTGTGGCCCTTGGTCATCGGCCAGGACCCGTCCGCCTGGACCGCGCAGATCGCGTTGTCCACCTTCCTCACCTCGCAGACCATCAACCTGCCCGGTCTCTTCGCCGGCGCCGTCGTCACCATCACGCCCCTGGTCGTCATGTTCCTCGTCGCCCAGCGCTACATCGTCGAGGGGATCGCCACCAGCGGCCTCAAGGGCTGATCCACCGCACCGTTCCGCACCGCACCGTTCCGCACCACGCACAAGGCAGGCACACGTCCCCCACCCGCAAGGAGCTTCCCCGTGACACCTCGCATCACCCTGCTCCGACGCGCGACCGCGGCCCTCGCCACGTCGTCCGCGCTCCTCCTCTGCACCCTCACCCCCACCGCCGCCGCGGCGGACACGGGGACGGCACCGCCGCCCCCGGCCCGCACCGGCGCACAGCTCGCCGCCTCATGGACCGCCCCGCTGTCCACCCGGGACCGATACGTCGTCGATGCCGACGGCGACCGGTTCAAGCTCAAGTCCGGCAACTGGGCCGGCGCCCAGGGCACCTGGCAGGGCAGCGGCGACGTCGGCGACGTCGCCAACCATCAGGCGAGGCAGATGTCGCACAACATCCCGCTCGGCCTCGACCGGAAGCCGATGGCCCAGATCCTGGCCGACTTCCACGCCCTGGGCCTGAACAGCATCAGGCTCCCGTTCGCCAACGCGCTCATCCACGACACGAACGCCGTCCCGGACTCGGCCGTCGCCGCCAACCCGCGGCTCAAGGGCAAGACCCCGTTGCAGGTGCTCGACGCCGTCGTCGCAGCCCTGACCGCGGACGGCTTCGCCGTCATCCTCAACAACCACACCACCAGCTACCGCTTCTGCTGCGGCCTGGACGGCAACGAGCGCTGGAACAGCGGCCAGTCGACCCAGCAGTGGATCGACGACTGGGTGTTCCTGGCGAAGCGCTATCAGGCCGACAAGCGGGTCGTCGGAGCCGATCTGCGCAACGAGGTCCGCCGGGACACCTGGAACGACGCCAACTGGGGCTGGGGCGACGACCACGACCTCAACAAGGCCCTGGAAGAAGCCGGCAACAAGATCCTGCAGGCCAACCCGGACATGCTCGTCATCATGGAGGGCATCAACTGGCAGGGCATACCGACCGACCTGACCCCCCACGGCCGCCCGACACTCACCCCGGTCGCCACCCTGTCCAACACCCTCATCCGCTCCGACAAACTCGTCTACGCGGCCCACTTCTACGGCTACACCGGCCCGAACCACACCGGTGCCACCGGAATGGGCGAGACGCACGACCCGCGCTACGAGGAATTGACCCCCGCACAGCTCGCCCAGGTCGTCGACGACCAGGCCCTGTTCGTCACCCGGTCCGGCCAGCACTTCACCGCACCTGTGTGGATCAGCGAGTTCGGCGCCGCCGGCCGCGGCGACATCGACGCCAAGGAACGTGCCTGGTTCGCCAACTTCACCGACATCCTGGTCAAGAACGACACCGACTTCGCCATCTGGCCCCTGGTCGGCTGGACCGACACGAACGGCACACCGCAGGACTCCTGGGCCATGGTCAACTACAGCGCGGACGGCACACGGCTCGGCGTCATGGACGCCGGCGACTGGCGCGCCACCGACTGGAACAAGCTCGTCAACGCCCCCGGCAGGACCGGCCGGATCGCCCCCGCCCCCCGCTGGAACATGCTCAACCTGGACTACGCCGACTACAACGTCTCCACCACCATGCTGGCGAAGCCGGACTGGTCCCCGGGCAACCGCAAGGGCAACTGCCCGGACAGCCAGCGGCTGACCGGCCTCGGCCGCAGCGACAGCCGAGGACTGTGCACCGATGCCGGCGGGCCGACGAAGGGCAACGGCGCCTGGACCGTCGTCACCGACGAGCGGTACGCCACCGGGGGCGACTGGGCGCCCGGATACAACAAGCTCCAGTGCCCCGACAACACCTTCGCCGTCGGCTACAGCGTTCGCAACAACGCCATGGCGGCCCTCCTGTGCGCCCCCGCGGCCGGCTCCCTGCCCACCACCGGCCGCACGCTCTGGTTCGACCGCGGTGACAACCGCCCCGCCACCGGCGGCTCGACCGGCAGTGACTGGGCCCCGGGCCACTACAAGGGCCAGTGCGCCGACGACGAGTACCTCGCAGGCGTCGCCTACACGTGGAAGTGGAACCACGGAGGCGTTCCCGACGCCCTGCTGTGCCGACCGCTCGGCTGAACCAACCGGATCCGTACCCCCTGAGGAGCACCACAGCCATGCCCCGACTGGAGATCGCCGACGACGGTTTCCGTCTCGACGCCCGACCGTTCCGCATCATCTCCGGAGCCCTGCACTACTTCCGTGTCCATCCGGAGCAATGGGCCGACCGGCTCCGCAAGGCACGGCTGCTGGGCCTCAACACGGTCGAGACCTACGTACCGTGGAACCTGCACGCCCCGCGTCGCGGGGAGTTCCACCTCGACGGAGGTCTCGACCTGCCCCGGTTCCTCGACACCGCGGCCGCCGAAGAACTGCACGTCCTGCTCAGACCCGGCCCGTACATCTGCGCGGAATGGGAGGGCGGTGGCCTGCCCTCCTGGCTGCTCGCCGAGGACGATCTCACCCTGCGCAGCCGCGATCCCCGCTTCCTGCGAGCGGTCGACGAGTACCTGGGCGCCCTGCTGCCCCCGCTCCACCCCTACCTGGGAAGCAACGGCGGGCCGATCCTCGCCGTCCAGGTCGAGAACGAGTACGGCGCCCACGGCGACGACACCGCCTACCTGGCCGAACTCGCCGTCATGCTGCGCCGCCACGGCGTGGACCTCCCCCTGTTCACCTGCGACCAGCCCTCCGATCTCGCGCGAGGCAGCCTCGACGGCGTCCTGCCCACCGCCAGCTTCGGCAGCCGCGTCACCGCCGGGCTCGCCGCCCTGCGCGAGCACCGGCCGCACGGCCCGCTGATGTGCACGGAGTTCTGGATCGGTTGGTTCGACCGCTGGGGCGGCATCCACACCCGCCGCGACGTGGCCGACGCCGCCGCGGACCTCGACCGCCTGCTCGCCGCGGGCGCCTCCGTCAACATCTACATGTTCCACGGAGGCACCAACTTCGGCTTCACCAACGGAGCCAACGACAAGGGCACCTACCGTCCCACCGTCACCTCCTACGACTACGACGCCCTCCTCGACGAAGCCGGCGACCCCACCCCCAAGTACGAAGCCTTCCGCGAAGTCATCGCCCGCCACGCACCCGTCCCCGCGCAGCCCCTGCCGCCCGCCGCACCCAAGGCCGCATTCGGGCCGGTGGAACTCACCCGCACGGCCGGCCTGCTGGAACAGGCCGATACCCTCGGCACCCCCGTGGCCGCCGACCGCCCGCTGACCATGGAGGAACTCGGCCACCCCTTCGGATTCGTCCTCTACGAGACCGACCTGCCCACGCCCGGACCGGCCGTCCTGCACGTCGAGCGGGTCCATGACCGCGCCCAGGTCTTCGTCGACGGCCAGCCGGTCGGCGTCCTGGAACGCGAGAACCACGAACACGCCCTCGCCTTCACCGTGCCCCGCCCGGGAGCCCGGCTCGCCGTACTCGTGGAGAACCAGGGCCGCGTCAACTACGGACCCGGGCTCCACGACCGAAAAGGCCTCCTCGGCCGCACGACGGTCAACGGGCACCCGCCCGCCGCCTGGCGGAGCCGCGCCCTGCCTCTCGACCGCCCCGACACCTTCGTCCACCGAACCGCCGATCCCGCGCGGCGGCCGGTGGGGCCGGCGTTCCACCGCGGCACCTTCACCGTGGACGAGCCCGCCGACACCTTCCTCCACCTGGACGGCTGGACCAAGGGCGTCACCTGGATCAACGGCTTCCCCCTGGGCCGCTACTGGTCCCGAGGACCCCAGAGCAGCCTGTACGTTCCCGCGCCCGTCCTCGGACCCGGACCCAACGAGATCACCGTCCTCGAACTCCATGCCGCCACCACCCGCCACGTCCACCTGCGTGACACACCCGACCTCGGGCCCACCGAGGAGTGACCGCCCCCGTCTCACGGAGCACGCCATGCACAGCAACCGACGCCTCACCGAGCAGCGGCTCGACCGCGTGCTGGGCCAGCGCATCCGCCCGGCCGTACACGCCCGCGCCACGCCGCTCCAGGTGGAGACCTGGAACGCCCCGGGCGAACCCGTGCCCGTGCCGGACGCACTGACCGCGCCCTACCGACCTGTCACGGTCGGCCACCGGTGGGGACCGGCCTGGTCCACCAGCTGGTTCAGGATCAGCGGACGGATTCCGCCGGAGTGGGCGGGGCAGCGGGTCGAGGCCGTACTCGACCTCGGCTTCGACGTCACCGGCCCCGGCTTCTCGACCGAGGGCCTCGTCCACCGCCAGGACGGCACCGTGGTCAAGGCTCTCAACCCGCGCAACGCGTGGATCCCCGTCGGCGACCCGGCGACCGGAGGCGAAGAGTTCACCTACTACGTCGAGGCCGCCGCCAACCCCACCGTCCCCCTTCCCGGTGAACCGCACCACGCACCGACGCGGGCGGGGGACCGGCCCCCCTGGCTGACGGGCGGCGATGCCACCGGGGATCCGCTCTACCGACTCCGCCGAGCAGAGCTGGCCGTCTTCGACCGGGAGGTGTGGGAACTCGCCCAGGACCTGGACGTCCTGGGGCAGCTGATGCACGAGCTGCCCGAAGGCTCCGAGCGCCGATGGCAGATCCTCCACGCCGTCGAACGAGCCCTCGACGCCGTGGACGTGCAGGACGTCTCCGGAACCGCGGCCGTCGCCAGGGAGGTGCTCCGCCCCGCCCTGGCCGCGCCCGCCGTCGGCAGCGCCCACCGGGTCTCCGCGATCGGCCACGCGCACATCGACACCGCCTGGCTGTGGCCGCTGCGCGAAAGCGTGCGCAAGGTCACCAGGACCCTCTCCAACGTCACCCATCTGATGGACGACCACCCGGAATTCCGTTTCGCCATGTCCCAGGCCCAGCAACTGGCCTGGCTGAAGGACCAGCGCCCGGATGTCTACGCACGCGTGCGCCGGAAGGCACGTGCGGGCCAGTTCCTGCCCGTGGGCAGCCTGTGGGTGGAACCCGACACCAACATCACCGGCGGGGAGTCCCTCGCTCGCCAGCTGATCCACGGCAAGCGGTTCTATGCCGAGGAGTTCGGCGTCGAGACCGAGGAGATGTGGCTGCCCGACACCTTCGGTTACAACGCGGCGATGCCCCAGCTGATGAAACTGGCGGGCGTGCGCTGGTTCCTCACCCAGAAGATCTCCTGGAACACCACCAACAAGTTTCCCCACCACACGTTCTGGTGGGAGGGCATCGACGGCACTCGCATCTTCACGCACTTCCCGCCGGCGGACACGTACAACAGCGAGCTGACCGGAGCGGAACTCGCCCACGGCGTACGCAACTTCCAGGACAAGGGCCCGGCCAACCACTCCCTCCTGCCCTTCGGGTACGGCGACGGCGGTGGCGGGCCGACCCGCGAGATGCTCGCCCGCGCCGAGCGACTGGCCGACCTGGAGGGTTCCCCCCAGGTCGTCATCGAGCGGCCGGCCGACTTCTTCGCCCGCGCCCACGCGGAGTACCCCGACGCCCCGGTGTGGCTGGGCGAGCTCTACCTGGAGTTCCACCGGGGCACGCTGACCAGCCAGCTGCGTACCAAGCAGGGCAACCGGCGCAGCGAGCACCTGCTGCGCGAGGCCGAACTGTGGTCGGCGACGGCAGCCGTGCGCACCGGTGTCCCCTATCCGTACGACGCACTCGACCGGCTCTGGAAGACGGTGCTGCTGCACCAGTTCCACGACATCCTGCCCGGATCCTCCGTCTCCTGGGTGCACCGGCAGGCGGAGGAGACCTACGCGGCGGTCCGCACCGAATTGGACGGCCTCGTCGACGCCGCGCAGCGGACGCTGGCCGGCCCCGGACCCGGCACGGTCGTCTTCAACGGCGCTCCGTTCGCCCGGGGCGGCATCGACGCCTTCGGCGCCGTACTCCGCACCGGGGACCCCGCACCCACGGTCACCCCGGCGCCGTACGAGGGCGGCCACGTGCTCGACAACGGCCTGGTGCGTTTCGTGATCGACGACCGCGGACTCGTGGTCTCGGCCGTCGACCTCGCCGCCGGCCGCGAAGCCCTGCCTCCCGGCGCCGTCGCCAACCTGCTCCAACTCCACCAGGACTTCCCCAACGAGTACGACGCCTGGGACATCGACGCCTTCTACCGCAACACCGTGCGCGACCTCACGGACGCCGACGACGTGACCGCCGTCGACGGGGGCGTGGAGGTCCGGCGCGGCTTCGGCGGTTCGCGCATCCGGCAGCTGCTCTCGCTGCGGGAGGGCTCGCGACGCCTCGACATCGACACCGACATCGACTGGCACGAGCGGGAGAGCCTGCTCAAGGCGGCCTTTCCCCTGGACATCCGGGCCGACCACTCGACCGCCGAGATCCCCTTCGGCCACGTCCGGCGCCCCACCCACACCAACACCAGCTGGGACGCGGCGAAGTTCGAGATCTGTGCCCATCGGTACCTCCACGTCGGCGAGCGATGCTGGGGTGCGGCCCTGGTCAACGACTCCACCTACGGCCACGACGTCACCCGGGACGTACGCGAGGACGGCGGTACGACCACGACCGTCCGGCTCTCCCTGCTGCGGGCCCCCCGCTTCCCCGACCCGGACGCCGATCAGGGAGGACACCGGTTGCGTTACGGCTTCGTCCTCGGCGCCGACATCGCCGACGCCGTACGCGAGGGGTACGCCTTCAACCTTCCGGAGCGCTCCGTTCCCGGGGCGACGGGGGTGACCCCCCTCGTCACCACGGACGACGAGGCAGTCGTCATCGAGACCGTCAAGCTTGCCGACGACCGCTCCGGCGACCTCGTCGTCAGGCTCTACGAAGCCCACGGCGGACGCGCCCGGACCACGCTGAACACAGCCGTCCCGTGGGACACCGTGACCGAGACCGACCTCCTGGAACGCCCTCTGGACGGAGCGGCACCCACCCGGCCGAGCACACCGCGGAGCACATCACTCCACCTCACGCTGCGCCCGTTCGAGATCCGTACCCTCCGGATCGGGCTCCGGGCCCGTCCGTGACCCTGGGCCCGGCCGCAGGCCGGGCCACCCGAACCCATCTCCAGGGAGCCTCCGTGCACATCCATCTCCAGGCGGTCCTCTTCGACATGGACGGCACACTCGTCGACACCGAGCGGCTCTGGCGGCAGGCGGTCGAGGAGGAGGCCCTCGGGCTGGGACTCGTCCTCGCGGACGCGGACCTCCCGTTCGTCCTCGGCCGCGCGATCGAGGACACCGCCGCCCACCTCGCCTCCCGCGCGGTCGGCCGGGCCGGGGAGGCGCGGCTCGCCGCGTCCCTCGAACGACGCTTCACGCGGCTGGTACGCGAGCAGGTCGTCCCCCTGCCGGGGGCCGTGGAACTCCTCGCGGCGGTCCACACCGCGGGCGTGGCCACGGCCCTGGTCTCGGCCTCGCCCCGGCCCGTCGTGGACATCGTCCTCGACGTTCTCGGGCGGCACCGGTTCGCCACTTCCTTCGCCGCGGGGGAGACCCCGCGCACCAAGCCGTTCCCCGACCCCTACCGGGCGGCTCTGGCCGCCCTCGGTGCCACCCCCACCGCATGCGTCGCCGTGGAGGACACCCCGGCCGGCGTCGCCTCCGCGGAGGCGGCCGGCTGCACGGTCCTGGCCGTGCCCTCGCTCACTCCCGTCCCCGCAGCACCGCGTCGGACTGTCGCCCACAGCCTGCGTGACGTGGACCTCGGCCTGCTCCGACGGCTCGTCGCCGAGTCATGAGGCCGTCGAACCTGCGACGAGGATCACTCATCGCCCGACGGCGCAGCTTGCGGTCGGTTCGGTCAGCGGCGGATGAGGCCGAGGTCGGTGGCGGTAGCCACGGCGGCGGTGCGGGAGTCGACGCCGAGTTTGGTGTAGACGCGGGCCAGATGGGACTTGACGGTTCCCTCGGTGAGGTGGAGCCGTTGGCCGATCGCCTGGTTGGACAGGCCCTCGGCCACCAGCGCGAGGACCTCGGTCTCGCGCCGGGTCAGGGAGGCGGCCGGGGCGCGGAGCCGGTTCATGAGGCGGACGGCAACGGCGGGGGCCAGCGTGGTGCGTCCGGCGGCGGCGGTGCGTACGGCGGCGGCCAGGTCTTCGGGCGGGGCGTCCTTGAGGAGATAGCCGGTGGCGCCCGCCTCAATGGCGGGCAGAGTGTCGGCGTCGGAGGCATAGGTGGTGACGATCAACACGCGGGGGGCGCCCGGTCGTGCGGTGATTCGGGCGGTGGCCTCGGCGCCGCCCATGCCCTTGCCGAACTGTAGATCCATCAGGACGACGTCGATGTCTCCTTCGGCCGCGCGGCTGATGGCGTCCTGGGCGGTGGCCGCCTCGGCCACCACGATGAGGCCGGGTTCGGTCTCCAGCACGGCGCGGAGTCCGGCTCGCACCACCGGGTGGTCGTCGGCCAGGAGCAGGCGGATGGGGGTGTCGGTCACAGGCGGGCCTCGGGTTCGCTGTCGGCGGGCGGGGGGAGGGGGAGCTGGGCGGCCAGGGCGGTGCCCTGGCCGACGGCGGATTCGACGGTGAGGGTGCCGCCGAGGGCGCGCATGCGGGCGCGCATCGAGGCGAGTCCGAAGCCGCCGTCCTGGGCCGGGGCCGGCAGCCGGGCGGGGTCGAATCCGGAGCCGTCGTCGACGATGTCCACGGCGACATGGTCGCCGAGATAGCTGAGGGTGACCTCGGCGGTGGCGGCGTGGGCGTGGCGGACGGTATTGGCCAGGGCGGACTGGGTGATCCGCAGCAGCGCGACCTCGTAGGCGGTGGGCAGCGGCAGGGGAGTGCCGGTGAGGTGGAAGCGGGCGATGATCCGGTGACGGGCGGAGGTGGTGGTGCAGAGGCGTTCCAGGGCGCCGGCCAGGCTGCTGTCCTCCAGGGCGGGCGGGGTGAGGGCTGCGACGAAGCGGCGTGCCTCGGCGAGGTTGTCCACGGCGGCCTGGCGGGCCTGGCCGACGTAACGGGTGGCGGCCTCGGGTTTTGCGGGCAGGGCACGTTCGGCGGCGCGCAGCAGCAGCTGGATGCTGGAGAGCCCCTGGGCGAGGGTGTCATGGATCTCGCGGGCCAGGCGTTCGCGTTCGGCGAATACCCCGGCGGTGTGCTGGGCCTGGGCGAGGTCGGCGCGGGTCGCGGTGAGTTCCTCGATCAGTCGGCGGCGCTGTTCGCTCTCGCGGTACAGGGCCTGGTACCCCCGCACCACCGCGACGGCCACGGCGCCACCCAGGGCCGGGCCGATCGCCATGGTGAGACTGAAGGAGTGCTGGTGGGCGGCGAAGGCGGTGATCGCGGCGAGTGCGGTGGCCGCGACCGCGGCCGGGCCCGCCCAGCGCGACAGCAGGTGGAGCTGGAGGAAGTACAGAGGGAAAGCGACCCATACGGCGTCGGCGGACAGGGACAGCAGCAGTAGCCAGCCGACGCCCGTGCACGCCAGCCACACCGCCGCGGCACGGCGTGAGGCACGCACTCTGGGCAGCAGCGGCCCGGCCGCATACACCAGGCCGCATGCCGCGGCAGCCGCGGTGGTCATCCCGGCGTGTGGCAGGCCATCGGTCACGGCCCGGCCGGTGGCCAGGGCGAGCAGGCCGAAAAACAGCAGGTGCAGGCACCAGGCCAGCACCCGGCTGGTCGGGGTCAGGGCGGAAACAGGGGCGGAGACGGTCACAGTGTGTACAGCCTACGAAAACAGACCCCGAGACGGCCTCCATCGAAAGTTGCAACCGGTGTGCTGTCCTCCGATCCGCGAAGTGCCGCCTGCCGCCGGATGCCCGGACGAGGGGGCAGCAGCGATCGTGGAGACATACCGATTCCACGTCGAAGGGGCAGACCGAGCCGTGTTCGTCGCCTGGAGAGACCTGAGGTTCGCCAAGGGGCGGTTCGCCCTGATGGGGACCGTCATCGTGCTGATCACCCTGCTGGTCGGGCTGCTGTCCGGGCTGACGGCCGGACTGGGCCGGGTCCTGGACCGGTGGACGGCAGGGGCGGACGCCCGCGCCGGGTGCGGTCCGCGGAGTACGACCGCGCCCGGCGCGTCACTCGCCGCGGACCGGCTCGGCGAGTGACGTCTCCAGCGGCGTCTCCAGCGCGGCCGGCACCACAACGTGACCGAAGGGCGGCCCGACGACCGGCTGATCGATGAGTTGTCGGGACGGGCCCGGGCCGGGGCATGCAGGTGACGGGCGCGGGCGGTCTGCCGGCTTACCGGGGCAGGTGAGCGCCGTTCATGAGGCGGGGGACCTGCAGGGGGTTGTCGTCGCGGAGTTCGGGGGGCAGGAAGGGGCCGGGAAAGGACTGGTAGCAGACCGGGCGCAGCCAGCGCTCGATGGCGAGGGTGCCGACGCTCGTCGTTCCGGGGGAACTGGTCGCGGGCCACGGCCCCCCGTGCACCATCGCGTGGCAGACCTCGACCCCGGTGGGCCAGCCTCCCCACAGGATGCGGCCCGCTCGCTCCTCCAGCACGGGCAGCAGTCGCAGGGCCGTGGCCAGGTCGGCGTCAGTTCCCTGCAGGGTGGCTGTCAGCTGTCCCTCCAGATTCTCCAGTAGGGAGAGGAGTTCTTCCGTCCCGGTCCAGCGCACGATGAGCCCCGCGGCGCCGAAGACCTCGCCGGTGAGATCCGTGTGCGCGGTGTACGTGGCCGCGTCGCATTCGAGGACCACGGGGGCGGGTGCGTACGGGCCGTCCCCGGCTGTGCCGCGGGCCACCTCCCGCACCCCTTCGACAGCCGCCCACCGCTGCACCCCCTCTGTGTACGCC
Organism: Streptomyces sp. NPDC056061; assembly: GCF_042266885.1. Classification (NCBI taxonomy): domain Bacteria; kingdom Bacillati; phylum Actinomycetota; class Actinomycetes; order Kitasatosporales; family Streptomycetaceae; genus Streptomyces; species Streptomyces sp. NPDC056061. The sequence goes on from NZ_JBHJWQ010000005.1 coordinate 190,210, forward strand.
CGGGTGATTCCCGGGGTGAGCATGACCTGGCCCTCCGTGCTCCCCACGGCCCGAGCCACGGCGGCGAGGAAGGCGTCGCCCGTCGGCCCGGCCGGCAGCAGCAGGAGGCCGGGGTTCGTGCAGAACTGCCCCGAGCCGTTGGTCAGCGATGCCACGTATCCCTCGGCCGCCGGTCCTGGCTCGGCGAGGGCCCCGTCGAGCACGATCACGGGATTGACCGCCGACATCTCGGCGTGGACCGGGACGGGCACCGGGCGGGACTGCGCGGCGGCGACCAGCGCCAGCCCGCCGGCCCGGGAGCCGGTGAAGCCCACGGCAGCGATCCGTGGATCACCGACCAGGGCGAGACCGACCTCGTTGCCCCGGCCCACCAGTAGCGAGAACACACCGGCCGGGACACCTGTGCGCGCGGCGGCCGTCGTGACGGCGCGGGCCACCGCCTCGCTGGTGCCCGGGTGGGACGGGTGTGCCTTGGCCACCACGGGGCAGCCGGCGGCCAGCGCGGACACGGTGTCTCCGCCCGCGACCGAGAACGCCAGCGGGAAGTTGCTCGCGCCGAACACCGCTACCGGACCGACGGGAATCCGGCGCAGCCGTACATCCGTCCGGGAGGCCCCGGAGTCGATCCTGGCACCGAGCGCGGTTCCACTTCTGACCAGGTCGGCGAACAGGCGCAGTTGCCCGCAGGTACGCCCCCGTTCACCGGCCAGCCGGACCGAGGAGAGCCCGGTCTCGTGGGCCGCAAGTTCCAGAAGGGCGTCGCCGAGCGCTTCGATCTCCTCCGCGCAGGCGTCGAGGAAGTCCGCCCGGCGCTCCGTCGGCAGAGCGCGGAAGGCACGGGCGTCAGCCTCGGCGAGCCGGGCTGCCTCGGCGATCTGCTCCGCCGACGCGTCCCGGAGCGGAGGACCGATCGGCTCGCCGGTCGCGGCGGCGATCGCGTGCCAGGCGGCCCCCGTACCGGGGGCGTCACGGCCGGCCAGGATCGAGTGTCCGGTCAGGTTCACAACGATTCATCTCCCTGTGTGCACAGTGGGCAGCGCGCCGTCGTCGGGCGTTGGGCGAAGATCACCCGGTCGGCGGCGTTGTCTTCGGATCATTCCGATGTATAGCCTAGTTGTGGCATGTGACATTGCACTGAGGGGGTGGCTATGAAAGTTGTCGTCGTGGGCGCGGGCATCGTGGGCGCTGCGTGTGCGTTCCACGCCGCCGCGGCGGGCCTCGGCGTCACGGTTCTCGACCGGGGGCCCGTCGGCGCCGGAACGACCAGTCGGGGAGAGGGCAACATACTCCTCTCCGACAAGGAACCGGGACCCGAAATGGAACTGGCCCGGCTCAGCCGCGATCTGTGGGACGAGGCCGCCGAGGAACTCGGCCCGGACACCGTCGAACTGGAAGCCAAGGGCGGCCTGGTCGTCGCGAGCACACCCGACGCCCTCACCGCTCTGCACGCGTTCGCCGCGAGCCAGGCGGCAGTTGGCGTATGCACCGAACCCGTCGAACGCGTCAGCGATCTCGAACCGCATATCGCGTCCGGACTTCCCGGCGGCGTCCACTACCCGCAGGACGCCCAGGTACAGCCCGTCCTCGCGGCAGCCGGACTGCTGCGCGCCGCGGTCCGGCGCGGCGCACGGGTGCACACCGGCGAAGCCATCGCCGCAGTCACCGGACCCGACGGCCGGATTGCCGGAGTCCGCACCGCTGACGGCACCGTGCTGGCCGCCGACGCCGTGGTGAACGCTGCGGGGACCTGGGGCGGCGAAGTCGGCCGCCGACTCGGCACCCCCGTCGAGATCCTGCCGCGCCGGGGCTTCGTCCTCGTCACCGAGCCGTTGCCGCCCATGATCCGGCACAAGGTCTACTCCGCCGACTACGTCGCCAACGTCGCCTCCTGCGACGCGGGGCTGGAGACCTCGTGCGTCGTCGAGGGCACCAGGGCGGGAACCATTCTGATCGGCGCCAGCCGCGAGCGCGTCGGCTTCGACACCGCCATGAACCCGGCCGTGGTCGCCGCGCTCGCCGCCCAGGCGTGCCGTCTGTTCCCGTTCCTGCGTGCCACCCATCTGATCCGCGCCTACCGGGGCTTCCGGCCGTACTGCCCGGACCACCTGCCGGTCATCGGTCCGGACCCCCGTGTGCCCGGCGTCGTCCACGCGTGCGGCCACGAGGGCGCCGGTATCGGTCTCGCTCCGGGAACCGGCGCTCTGGTCACCGCTCATCTGCTCGGCCGCCCCTGGCGGGGCGCCGATCCGGCCGCCCACACCGGCCTCCTGCCCGACCGATTCCTCACCACTGGAGGCATGCCGAAGTGAGCGAGTTCACCGTGGACGGCGAACCGCTGCCGTTCGTACCAGGACAGACCCTGGCCGCCGCACTCGTCGCCTCGGGCCGGGTCGCCTGGAGGGCCACCCGGCTCGGACAGCGGCCCCGCGGGGTCTTCTGCGGGATCGGCGTCTGTTTCGACTGTCTGGTGACCATCGACGGAACGGGCGGGCAACGCGCCTGCCTCGTGCAGGCCCGCACGGGCATGGCCGTCACGACCGGGGAGGGCGACGATGAGTGAATCCGGTGACCTTGTGGTGGTGGGCGCCGGCCCGGCCGGCATGGCGGCTGCCGCCACCGCACTGGGCGGCGGATTGCGTGTCCTTCTCGTCGACTCGGGCGCCGCCCTGGGCGGCCAGTTCTGGCGCCACCCCCCGCAACAGGCGCGCCACGCCATCCCGACCACGGATCTGCACCACGGACTGCCCACGTACCGGGCGCTGTGCGCGACACTGTCCGCCCACGCGCGCACCGGTCGGCTCACGCTGCTGTTGAACCACCACGTGTGGACCGCGGCCCGTGAGGGCGACGGGTTCGCCGTCCATGCCATGGACCGGAGCCGGGCGCCCGAGGAGACCGCCGTAGTGCTGCGCGCACCAGCACTGCTGGTGGCGACCGGCGCCTACGACCGCCAACTTCCCTTCCCCGGCTGGGACCTGCCCGGCGTGCTCACCATCGGGGGTCTCCAGTCGCTGCTCAAGGGCGGGGGAGTCGCCGCCGGCCGCCGGGTGGTGCTCGGCGGCACGGGGCCCTTCCTGCTGCCGGTCGCCGCGGCCCTCGCCGCACGCGGGGCCGAGGTCGCCGCCGTGTGCGAGGCGGCTGCGCCCTCGGCCTGGCTGCGACACCCCGTACCGCTGTTGCGCAACCCCGCCAAGTGGGTTGAGGCCGCGCGGTACGCGAGCACGCTCGCCCGGCACCGCGTCCCGGTCCGTACCCGCACCGCGGTCGTCGGCGCCGAAGGAGACGGGAGGGTCGCCATGGTGCGCGTCGCCTCCCTGGATGCCGAGGGCAGTCCGCTCCCGGGTACGGAGCGCCGGATCGAGGCCGACACCGTGGGCGTCGGCTGGGGCTTCGCGCCCCAGCTCGACCTCCTCATCGCTCTCGGCTGCGACCTCGCCGACGCGGGCGACGGCACCATGGCCGCCGCCGTCGACGACGGACAGCGCACCGGCGTGCCCGGGCTCTACGCGGCGGGCGAGACCTGCGGCGTGGGCGGGGCCGTGCTCGCGGTGAGCGAGGGCGCGATCGCCGCCGTGTCGGTGCTCACCGATCTCCGGGCGCCCGGCCTGCCGAACGTCCGGCGCCTGGCAGCGAAACGTGCCGCGGTGGCCAGGCACCGTGCCTTCGCCCGTGCGATGGCACAGGCGCACCCCCTGCCAACGGCCTGGTCCTCGTGGCTGACCGACGACACGCTGGTCTGCCGGTGCGAAGAGGTCACCGCAGGGGCGGTCCGGTCCGCCTGCGCCGACGGATCGGCATCCGACCACCGGCAAGTCAAACAGTTGACCAGGGCCGGCATGGGGTGGTGCCAGGGCCGGATGTGCGGGCCCGCCGTGCACTGTCTCGTGGCCCGCGAACAGCCGTACGCACCAGCGGAACGGCTGATCGCGACCCCCGTCACCCTCGGTGGGCTCGCCGGTCTCGACGAGTCCACCACCGATCACACCTGAGGAGCTCAAATGAACCAGAACCGCATGCCCTGGCACGGCGTCATCGTCGCGACCAGCCTCCCGTTCGGCCATGACCTCGCCGTCGACTACGGCGCCTACGGGGACAACGTCGCCTGGCTCGCCGAACAGGGCTTGCACGGCGTTGCCCCGAACGGCTCGCTGGGCGAGTACCAGACCCTGACCTACGAGGAACGCGACCGCGTCGTAGAGACCGCCGTCGCGAACGCCCCCGAGGGCTTCACCGTCATGCCGGGCGTTGGAGCCTACGGCGCGGTCGAGGCGAAGCGGCACGCGCAGTTCGCCAAGGACGCCGGCTGCCAGGCCGTCATGTGCCTGCCGCCCAACGCCTACAGGGCTGACGACCGCGCCGTACTCGAGCACTACCGGATGGTGGCCTCGGCCGGACTTCCCGTCACCGCCTACAACAATCCCATCGACACCAAGGTCGACCTGCGCCCGGAGCTTCTGGCCAAGCTGCATGCCGAGGGTTTCATCGTGGGCGTGAAGGAGTTCTCCGGCGACGTCCGGCGGTGCTATGCCATCAGTGAGCTCGCCCCCGGGCTCGACCTCCTGATCGGCACCGACGACACCCTCGTGGAGGTCGGTCTCGCCGGAGCCAAGGGCTGGGTCGCGGGCTACCCCCAGATCTTCCCGCGCGCCTGCCTCGCCCTCTACAACGCCTCGTTGGCAGGCGACCTCGACACCGCGCTCCCCCTCTACCGCCGGCTTCATTCCGTGCTGCGCTGGGACAGCAACACCGAGTTCGTGCAGGCCATCAAACTCGGCCAGGACATGATCGGCCGGACCGGCGGCTCCTGCCGTCCGCCCCGGCAGGCGCTGGCCCCGGAGAACGAAGCCCTCGTGCGCGCCGCCACCCAGGCCCTCATCGACGCCGGAGTGAACTGACATGCGTTCGGCCGCCTGTTACCACGCCGTCGACTCGCACACCGAGGGGATGCCGACCCGGGTTGTCACGGGCGGGGTCGGCGTCCTGCCCGGTGCGACGATGGCCGAGCGGCGACGGCTGTTCATCGAGCAACGCGACCGGCTGCGCACCCTGCTCATGTGCGAGCCGCGCGGGCACGCGGCCATGTCCGGAGCGATACTCCAGCCCCCGACCCGGCCCGACGCCGACTTCGGCGTCCTGTACATCGAGGTCTCCGGCTGCCTGCCCATGTGCGGGCACGGCACGATCGGCGTGGCGACGGTGCTCGTGGAGACGGGCATGGTCGAGGTGGTCGAGCCGGAGACCCTCATCCGCCTGGACACGCCTGCCGGGCTGGTCACGGCACGGGTCGCTGTGCGGGACGGTCGCGCCGAGTCGGTCACCCTGGAGAACGTCGCGTCCTACAGTCACGGGCTGGACCAGGTCGTCGAGGTCGAGGGCTTCGGCCCGGTCCGCTACGACATCGCCTACGGCGGCAACTTCTACGCCATCGTGCGCACCGAGGACCTCGGCATCCCCTTCGACCGGGAGGAGAAGCGTCGGCTGCTCGACGCCGGCCTGGCCGTCATGGAGGCGATCAACACGCAGAATCCGGTGGCGCATCCGGAGGATCCCTCCATAGACGTTTGTCACCACGTCTATCTGGAGGCGCCCGGTTCGACTGCCGAGCACTCGCGGCACGCCATGGCGATCCACCCCGGGTGGTTCGACCGCTCGCCCTGCGGGACGGGAACCAGCGCCCGGATGGCCCAACTGCACGCGCGGGGGCTGCTGCCAACCGGGCGGGACTTCGTCAACGAGTCCCTCATCGGCTCCCGCTTCACCGGCCGGATCCTGGCAGCGACCACGGTCGGCGGCCGGCCCGCCGTACTGCCTTCCGTAACCGGCCGCGCCTGGATCACCGGGACCGCGCAGTACCTGCTCGATCCCACGGACCCCTACCCGGCGGGGTTCACTGTGTGACCGATTGAGCGACCGCGCGATGGGCCGGCCGCCCGTGCGGCGTCCGGTCCATCGCGCCCACCTGTCCGGACGCCACCTGGCGGACCGGCCCACGGCATGTCGAGAGATAAGGGAGCGTGATACGGGTGACACGGGAAAACGTGATGCCGGTGACACGGGAAAAGCCGAAGGCGGCTGACACTTCGGAGGGGCACGGGAGGGCGGAGAAGCCGGAGACGGCGGTGGCGCGCGGGCCGCTGGGCACCGCGCCGATCGAAACGGTGGACTGGCACACCGGGGGCGAACCGTTCCGGATCGTGCCCGAGGCCCCGCCGGCCGTGACCGGGGCCGGGCTCACCGTCGCCGAGCGGCGCACGGCCGCCATGGCCAGCGGCGAGGTCCAGTGGACGCGGGCCCTGCTGTGCAGCGAACCGCGTGGCCACGCCGACATGTACGGGGCCTTCCTGGTGCCGCCGGACGACACCGGCGCCCACTTCGGCGCCCTCTTCTGGCACAAGGACGGCTTCTCCACAGCCTGCGGCCACGGCACGATCGCCCTCGGCGCCTGGGCGGTCGCCTCGGGCCTGGTCCCGGCGTCCGCCGACGGAACGACGGACGTCGTGATCGACGTACCCTCCGGCCGTGTCACGGCGAGCGTGCGCACCGTCGGCGGCCGGGTCGCGGACGTGACATTCATCAACGTCCCCGGCTACGTCCACGCGCGCGGCGTCGAGGTGGCAACCTCGCGCGGAACCGTCGCCGTCGACATCGCCTTCGGCGGCGCCATGTACGCCGTGCTTCCGGTGGAGCGGTTCGGGCTGCGGGTCCGGCCGGAAGACATCCCCCAGCTCATCGCGGCGGGCCGCGAGATCCGCGACGCGCTCAACGCCATCGGCGCCGCCGAACACCCGCAGGATCCCCGGCTGTCCGGCGTCTACGGGACGGTGTTCACCGAAGAGGCCGCCGCACCGGCCCGACGGCCCGACGGCACCCGGCGGTTGCACCACCGCAACGTCACGGTGTTCGCGGACGGTGAGGTCGACCGCTCCCCGTGCGGCTCGGGCACTGCCGCACGGGTCGCGCTGCTCGCCGACGCCAGACAACTGCACCCCGGTGACGAACTGCGGCACGAGTCAGTGGTGGGATCCGTCTTCCGCGCCCGGATCGCCGACCTGACCACCGCCCACGGCTTCCCCGCGGTCGTCCCGGCGGTGACGGGCACGGCGTACGCCACCGGGACCTGCCGCTTCACCGTCGACCCCGACGACACCCTCCTGCCGGGCTTCGTGCTGCGATGACGACAATGCTCGACGAGGAGGACGTGTTCGCGCTCGGCCCGGTCGGCGCCGTCGCCGCAGTCCGGGAAGCACTGGCCAGGGGGCTCGACCCGGACGGCGACGTACCGCGCGCGATCATTCCGCTGGCCCATGGTCAGGGACTGCTCATGCCCTCGGAATCCGGTGGCTGGTTCGGTGTGAAGATCGCCACCGTCGCGCCCGGCAACGCCGCGCGCAGGCTGCGGCGGATCAACGCCACCTATCTGCTGCACGACAGCGCGACCCTGACCCCGGTGGCGCTCCTGGACGGGGTGGCACTGACGACCCTGCGGACCCCCGCCGTCTCGGTCGCGGCCTGCCTGGATCAGCTGTGCGGGCTCGCAGACGCCTGCGGAGGACTGCGTCTGGTGGTCTTCGGTGCGGGCCCCCAGGGGGAGGGGCACGTCACCACGCTACGGGCCCACGTTCCGGTGGCCGACGTCACGGCCGTCACCCGGCGCGGGGGCCCCGTACCTGGATGGGCGGACCGGCATACATCGGCGGACGGCGCGGAAACGGCGGCTCTGGTACGTCGCGCGGATGTCGTCGTCACTGCGACATCCGCCCGTGAACCGGTGTTCGACGGGCGTCTGGTGCGCGACGGTGCGGTGGTGCTGGCGGTCGGCTCGCATGAACCGACCGTGCGGGAAATCGACAGCGCGCTGATGGGTCGCGCTACGGTCCTCGTGGAGAGCCGGGAGACCGCCCTCCGCGAGGCTGGTGACGTCGTGGTGGCGATGCGCGAGGGCTCGCTTGCCCCGGGCTCCCTGGTGACCATGGCGGACCTGATCGGCTCGCGGGCCGTCGCCCCGACCGACCGCCCGCTGGTCGTGAAGACGTGCGGGATGGCCTGGCAGGACCTGGTGGTCGCCGTCGCGGCCTACCGGCGGAAGGAGGGAACCCCGGGGGAGCGGACCTGACCCTTCCGGCCCGCCGGTGCCGGGGCAGTACCTCCGGTCGTGCCGGATGAGCCTCGGCGTCAGCGGGAGCCGAGCGTGCGGGCCGGGCGCTCGGCTCCCCCCTTCCGCGCCGCCCACAGGGTCCGCACATGCGCGAGATGGCGGCGCATGTGCTCCTCGGCGCCGTCCACATCCCCGGCGATCATGATGTCCAGAAGTGCCGTGTGCTCCCGCGCCGACCCCACCAGCGCCCCTTCCTGGGACAGGTCGGCGAGCCCGTAGAGCCGAGAGCGCTTGCGCAGGTCGGCCACCGTCTCAAGGAGGCGGGCGTTCCCCGCGAGGGCGAGCAGGCCGAGATGGAAGCTGTGGTCCGACTCCAGGTAGCCGATCAGGTCGCCCCGGTCCGCGGCGGCCACGATCTCCTCGGCCATCGGCCTCAGCGCCTCCAGCTGCTCGCGTGAGGCGGACCGAGTCACGCGGCCGATGGTGGGGACCTCGATGAGTGCGCGGATCTCGGTGTACTCGTCCAAATCGCGGTCGGAGAGTTCGGTGACGCGGAACCCCTTGTTGCGCACCGCCTCGACCAGGCCCTCGCGGGCGAGATCCAGCATCGCTTCGCGCACGGGCGTGGCGGAGACGCCGTACTCGGCGGCCAGCGTGGGCGCCGAGTAGATCACGCCGGGCTGCAGCTCCCCCGAGATCAGCGCAGCGCGCAGGGCGTTGGCCACCCGGTCGCGCAGGTGCTCCTGCACGGAGAGGAGTTTGCGGGACTTCAGCCCACTCATGCATTCCCTTTCAACGATTTGTTGGTGCACTATACAATGTCACGTTGCGCAGAACCCGGCATCGCCCTTCGACGGACGATGCGGGGTGCGGCAGGCGGTACCCAGGAAATGGCATGGGTCATGGTCCCTGCGGTGTCCGGTGCGCGCGATGGCGCCGGGCCACGTCGCTGCCCGACAGTCGGTCAGCCGTCCAGGAGCCGGGTCATCCGCCCTTCGGCGCCGTCGGACGTACGGGGCGGTGCGGCGGAGGGGGGTCCGTGCCGTTCATCGGGGGGGCGAACGCAGAGATCTTCGGACGGTAATCCGGGCCGGGATCTCCCTGTGCGGTGTGAGGTGCCACTCACATGTCACACATCAATGGCTGCTTGTTCAACGTGCGGCCACGACGGCCCCGGAGGCCCCGACAGATGCGCCCCTCCCGGATATCAACGGCCAACGCGCGCAGGCTCCCTGCGCTCGGCGCCGCATTCTTCATCGCGTTCGGCCTGTTCACTCCGCAGAGCCGGGTCACCCCCGTCGGCACCGTGCCCCAGGCCGGCGTCTGCGCAGCCGGCCCCGCGGCCTCGGTGCCGGACAGCAGGACTTCAGCGGCGTGAGCGTCACCACGCAGTACCAGTGGCCGCTCCACCGGAACTCATCGAGGTCCGCCGAGCAGGGAGGGTCCGCCGGCGTGACGCCGTCGGGAAACGGGGCTCGGGCCGCCGGCTTGCGTGTCCAGGTGAGAGAGCTCCGAGAGCAGGCATGGCCATCCGAGTCCGGGCCGGATGCTCCTGGTGACGCCCCCAGCCACGATTCTGCATTGCGGCCGTTGCGAGGAGGCAGCCGATGGGGCGGGTCGAGAAGTAGCGCGCTGAGCGTGACGCGCGCCGCAGCCCGGGGTCGGCCGGTGACGGCCCCGCCGTTGCCCGCGCTGAGCTCACGGCTGACGAACCGCTCCGGGACCCATTCGCGGCTCTGTTGCCCGAGCGAACAAACGTGAGGGCCCGCCAGTAGGCCGGCGGACCCTCGGCCGAGCACAGGTTGGACGCCCGCCCGGCGAACGGTGTTTTGGAGTTGTTGGGGATTCGGCGGCGGGCGGCGGGGAGCCGTCCGCCGAACGCGTTGAGGACGGCCTTCCAGCCCCTGTAAGTGCCCACAGGCGCGAGCGGTCTGGTGGCGCGCGTTCACTGGCTCGATGGGCGTCGGTCGTGCGGACGAGGCCGTCACGGACCGCCATACAGACGTCTTCGTGCCTCTGCTTTTGACCTGAATGAGGACCCGGCGCCAGTACTTGATGTCTTCGCCGCCGTCGTCGGCTCACAGGCCGAGGATCACCAACAGCTCGCGCCGTGGAGGCCGTGGCCCGTCCCACGGCCCTCGGTCGGCAACGGGCCTGCCCACCACCGGGCCGGATGACCGGTGGAAGGGCGACCGTGGATGCTTCCCGCCTTCATCATGTGATCGATCGGCCGGGGAGGCGGTTGCGGACCGGACTCCCATGCCCGACCCCGGCCCCGGATCAGCTCGCGGCGGAGTCCAGCAGGTGCCCCATCCACTCCTCGATGCCGTCGACCGTGCGCGGCAGGGCGCCCGACATCAGACGGGCGCCGTCCGCCGTGACGACCAGGTCGTCCTCGATGCGCACCCCGATCCCGCGCAGCTCGGCAGGGAGGGTCTCGTCGTCCGGCTGGAGGTAGAGGCCGGGCTCCACCGTGAGGACCTGGCCCTCCTCCAGGACGCCGTCCAGGTAGGTCTCCGACCGGGCCTTCGCGCAGTCGTGGACGTCCAGACCGAGCATGTGACCACTGCTGCACAGCGTGTACCGCCGGTACAGGTCGCCCTCCGCGTTCTTGAGGACACCCCACTCCGCGAGGCCCTCCGCGATCACCCGCATGCCGGCCCGGTGGAAGTCGCGGAAGCTCGCCCCGGGGCGCAGGGCGGCCATCCCCGCGTCCTGGGCGGCGAGGACCAGTTCGTAGACCTGCCGCTGTACCGGGGAGAAGCGGCCCGACAGCGGCAGGGTGCGCGTGATGTCGGCCGTGTACAGGGTGTCGGTCTCCACGCCCGCGTCCAGGAGCAGCAGGTCCTCCCCGTTCAGGCGGCCGTCGTTGCGGATCCAGTGCAGGACGCACGCGTGCGCCCCGGAGGCGGCGATGGTGTCGTAGCCGGTGCCGTTGCCCTCGGCCCGGGCGCGCAGGCCGAAGACCCCCTCGATCCACCGCTCTCCGCGCGGGTGTCCCAGGGCGCGCGGCAGCGCCCGTACGACGTCCTCGAAACCGGCAGCCGTGTGGTCGACGGCCAGCTGCAGTTGGCCGACCTCCCACGTGTCCTTGACCAGGCGCAACTCGGACAGGGCGGCAGCCAGTTCGACGTCGGTGGCGGCGTCGCGGCCCACCGGTGAACCGAGTGCGTCCAGGTGGGCGCAGCGGATGCCGGTGAGGCGCTCGGCCTCCGCCAGGTCGGGGCGGCGGCCCACCCAGAACTCCCCGTAGCGGCGGTCCCGGTAGAACTCCTCGTTCCCGTCCGTCCGCGGCGAGCGCGGCCGCAGGTAGAGGACCGCCTCGTGTCCGTGCGGTCCCGACGGCTCCATGACCAGGACGTGGCCCACCTGGTCCTCGCCGGTCAGCCCGGTCAGCCACGCGTACGCGCTGTGCGGGCGGAAGCGGTGGTCGCAGTCATTGGAGCGGACCCTCAGCTCACCGGCCGGAACGATCAGCCGCTCGCCCGGGAAGCGGGCCGAGAGCCGGGCCCGGCGGGCAGGGGTGAGGTCGTGGCCGGGGACCCGCGCCGTGTCCGGCAGCGGGGACGGGGTCCAGTTCCCCGCCATGAATCGGGACAACTCCGGTGACACCGGCAGGTCGTGGCTGCCGGTGTGGAGACGGGAGGAGGTGTCGGTCATGGAGGCTCCCTCGAGAAGACGTGAACTGGTGGGCGCACAGGCATTGTCAGTGCAATTTCACATTACTATGTTACAGCTCACATCGCGGCGTGTTAATCCCCGTCAAACGTTCGTGCCGCAAGGCAGTTGCTCGCGCCCAACCCCTCCACCTCACCCTTCTCCAACCAGGAGTTCTCGGTGTTCAAGCACGGAGCCGTGCGCTCGTCTCTCCTCGCCTCCGCCGTCGCCGTGGCCCTGCTCGTCACCGCCGGGCAGGCCACCGCGCGGGCCGCGGAATCGGGGACCGTCGTCGGCCCGGCCGCAGCCACGGCGACCGCCACCTTCTCCTTCGGGGCCCCAGCCGTGAACCCCTTCGACGAAGTCGACCGCCTCGCCGCCGCGCAGGAGCACGCCCCTGCGCCCGCCCCCGGCGGGACCGCCCCGACCGGGCAGGTCCCGGGCGCGGCGACGCCCGCCATCGCGCCGGCGTACACCGCCCTCGTGCAACGAGCGGCGGTGTACGTGGGGTCGCGGGCGGCGGTACTGCGGGAGGCCGGGGACCTGCTGGTCCCGGAGGCGGAGGGGGTGATCGGGCCCGGCCGCATCACGGGCACCCTCGCCGATATCGTGTACGCGAGGATCCCGGCGGGCGGGGCGCGAGGCCGTCCACAGCTCTTCAAGGGCATGGGTGCGGCCTGGGAGCATCTTGCCGTGGCGGTCGCACTGTTCAAGGCCGCCGAGGCCAACGGTGAAACGTGACATTGTACGCTGGGCCCTGCACGTCGGCGGGTGGTGAGGGCTCTCGGAGGAAGTAATGGGCGACCTGAAGCAGCGCAGTCTCATCAAGGCCCGGGAACGACTCCGCGACCAGGTCGGCCATGCCCTCCGCGCGGCCCTGATAGCGGGCGAACTGCGCCCGGGCAGCGTCTACTCGGCGCCCGGTCTCGCCGCCGAACTCGGCGTCTCGGCCACTCCCGTGCGCGAGGCCATGCTCGACCTCGCGCGGGAGGGCCTGGTCGAGCCGGTCCGCAACAAGGGTTTCCGCATCACCGAGGTCAGCGAGCGCGACCTCGACCAGTACACCGAACTGCGCACGGTGATCGAGGTCCCCACCATCGGCCGGATCACGAAGATCGCCACGGCGGATCAGCTTGAGGCCCTGCGCCCCATCGCCGAGGAGATCGTCACCAGCGCCCGCGAGCACAACCTGATCGGCTATCTGGAGGCGGACCGGCGCTTCCACCTCACCCTGCTCGGCCTCGCGGGCAACGACCGCCTCGTCGAGACCGTCGGCGACCTGCGCAAGCGCTCCCGCCTCTACGGTCTGACCGGCCTTGACGAGGCCGGCAAGTTGGTCTCCTCGGCGGAGGAGCACGTCGAGCTGCTCGACGTCATGCTCACCGGTGATCCCGGGGCGGCCGAGGCGTGCATGCTGCGCCACCTCGGCCACGTCCGCTCGCTGTGGGCCCAGGGTCGCGACGAGCCGGTCGGCCGGCCGACCGGAGGCCTTGGCTCGTGGATGTGACGGATCAGCAGACTGTGTCGAAGGGGTTCGTACATCTCGGTTTCTGCGCCCTTTCGGCAACCTTCTGCTGATTCGGGAGCAGAGCTTTCGAAGCCGATGCGCCGCGCTCGCGCCGTCGCCGGAGCCCTGCTGACAGTCTCCACGCAGCCCCAGGCCGCCGGTCGCCGCCGCGGGTGTGACCCGCCCAGGGGGACGGCTCATCTCCAAGAGGGCGACACCGGGCGCCGGATGGCGAGTACCACGGAGATCACGACCTGCGCTGTGGTCATCACCCGGTCGAAGTTCGACCTCGACCGGAGGGGCACCGTCCAAGACGGAGTATCCGGACTGCGTCGAGGAGCGCTACGTGGACTTCATGGTGCTGTCGGACCGGGTGCTCGGCCTGACCGCCGGCTCCAGGACTGCGCTCCGGCGCGGCAACACCGAGCCGATCCCGGACGCCGTGGGCCGACGGGCCCGGTGCGGACCGCCTGCCTCACGGTACCGGCGCTGACGCACCGTCCGGGGCGGTGGGCGTTCCGCTGTCCGGGCCCACCCAGCCACCCCTGATTCGAGCTGATTTGGGCACGGCTGGATAACGGCGGTGCGAATCTCTTGTGCAGTGCAATTTCACATTACTATGTTACTGGTCACATCCTAGAGCGCGGCCCTTCACTGGAGTGACCCATGACCAAGCGCACCCAACTCGCCCTCGCCACCGCCCTGGTGGCGACACTCGCACTCGGCGCCTCGGGCTGCTCCGACCCCAAGAAGGGCTCTGCGGGCAACGGCGCCGCAGGCGCCAACCTCGCCGCCGCCAACGAGGGCAAGATCCTCGGCGGGACCCCGGTGAAGGGAGGGACCCTCACCGTCCTGTCCAACCAGGACTTCTCCCACCTCGACCCCGCACGCAACTGGGTCATGCCGACCATGGACTTCGGCACCCGCCTCCTCTACCGCACGCTCGTCACCTTCAAGGCCGAGCCCGGCAAGGGCGGCAGCGAGCTCGTCCCCGACCTCGCCACCGACCTCGGTACCCCCTCCGACGGGGGCCGGACCTGGACCTTCACCCTCAAGGAAGGCGTGAAGTACGAGGACGGCTCACCGATCAAGGCCCAGGACATCAAGTACAACGTCGAGCGTTCCTTCGCCCCCGACCTCACCGGCGGCCCCGACTACGCCGCCCAGTACCTGGCCGGCGCCGAAGGCTACAAGGGCCCCCTCCAGGGGCAGCACCTCGACTCGGTCAAGACTCCCGACGACCGCACGATCGTCTTCGAACTCAAGCGGCCCGTCGCCGAGTTCTCCGCCACCGCCACCCTGCCGACCTTCGCGCCCGTGCCCGCCTCCCAGGAGAAGGGCACCCAGTACGACGCCCGCCCCTTCTCCTCCGGCCCGTACAAGATCGAGAAGTACGACCGCGACAAGAAGCTCGTGCTCGTCCGCAACGAGCACTGGGATCCGAAGACCGACACCGTCCGCAAGGCTTACCCCGACAAGTTCGTCGTCGTCATGGGCCTCAAGGGCGGCCAGATCGACGACCGCATCATCGCCAGCGAGGGCGCCGACGCCTCCGCCGTCCAGTACTCCGACATGCGGCCCGAGAGCGCCCCCAAGGTGCTGCCCAAGCCCGATGTCAAGGCGCGCATGCTCGCCGAGTCCCAGGGCTGCACCGAGATGCTCCATCTCAACAACTCCCGCGCCCCCTTCGACGACCCCAAGGTCCGCGAGGCCATGCAGTACGCCGTCGACAAGGAGGCCGTGGTCACCGCGGGCGGCGGACCGGCCCTCAACGAGGTGGCCACCGCCTACCTGCCCCCGGCCCTCTCCGGCGGCGAGCGGGCCGACACCCTGAAGATCGCCCCCTCCGGCGACCCGGCCAAGGCCAAGGAACTGCTCAAGGCCGCCGGCAAGAAGACCCTCAAGGTCTCCCTCGCCGTCTCCACCGGCGACAAGGGCAAGGCCGAAGCCATCCAGCAGGGCCTGGCCCGCGCCGGCGTCGAGGTCGTCGTCGACACCATCGACCCGGGCGCCTACTACGACGTCATCGGAGACCTCTCCACGACCCCCGACATGACGCTCACCGGCTGGTGCCCCGACTACCCCTCCGGCTCCACCTGGATCCCCTTCGTCTTCGACGGACGCACCATCAAGGAGAAGGGCAACCAGGGCAACCTCGCCCAGTTCCGCAACGAGGCGACCATGAAGCGGATCGACGAGATCAACGCCATGACCGACGCCCGGCAGGCCAACCAGGCATGGATCGACCTCGACGCCGAGATCATGAAGAAGTCCCCGTCCATCCCGGTCCTGCTGCAGCGCAAGCCGCTGCTCGTCGGCGCCAACATCGCGGGCGCCTACGGCCACCCCGTCTGGACCGGCACGATCGACTACGCCTCGGTCGGCCTCAAGGACCCGTCCAAGAGCAAGGGCTGACGGGCCCGCCATGACCGCCACCGCATCCGCCCCCGCAGCCCGCGAGATGAAGGAGGCCCTGCCGGGCAGCAGCCCCTGGCAGCTCGCCCGGCGGGAGCTCCGCCGCCGCCCCGCCGTCCGCGTCAGCCTCTGCGTCGTCCTCCTCTTCGTCCTGATGGCCGTCACCGCCCCCTGGCTGGGCTCGCTCGGCGGCTGGTCCCCCGAGGAGTTCGACAAGTCCGCCGTCGACCCCTACCTCGGCGGCCAGCCCCTCGGCTCCTTCGGCGGGATCAGCCCCGAGCACTGGCTCGGCGTCGAACCCGTCACCGGCCGCGACCTGTTCGCCCGCGTGGTCCACGGCGCCCAGATCTCCCTCCTCATCGCCTTCGCCGCCACCGCCATCGTGGTCGTTGCCGGAACCGCCGCGGGGATCGTCGCCGGCTACTTCGGCGGCCGCATCGACGCCGTCCTGTCCCGGCTGATGGATCTGACCATGTCCTTCCCGTCCCTCATCTTCATGATCGCGATGCTGTCCGTCGCCAAGGACGTCAACCGCATCCTCCTCATGACCGCCGTGATCGGCGTCTTCGGCTGGCCCGGCGTCGCCCGCGTCGTCCGGGGCCAGACCCTCTCCCTCAGAAACCGTGAGTACGTGGACGCCGCCCGCGTCGGCGGCGCCGGCTCCTGGCGGATCCTGACGCGCGACATCCTCCCCGGCGTCTCGGGCCCCGTCATCGCCTACACCACCCTGCTCATCCCCGGAATGATCAGCACCGAGGCCGCCCTCAGCTACCTCGGCGTGGGCGTGCGCCCGCCCACCCCCTCCTGGGGCCAGATGATCGCCGAGTCCGTCGCCTTCTACGAGACCGACCCCATGTACTTCATCATCCCGAGCGTCTTCCTCTTCCTCGCCGTGCTCGCCTTCACCCTGCTCGGCGACGCCCTGCGCGACATCCTCGACCCGAGGGGCGGCCGCACGTGATCCTCTACTTCGCCCGCCGCCTGCTCGCCCTCGCCGGCGTGCTCCTCGCCATCGCCGCCGTCACCTTCCTCATCTTCTACGTCCTGCCCTCCGACCCGGCCGCGGCCGCCTGCGGCAAGACCTGCAGCGCCGAGCGCCTCGCCGACGTACGCGCCTACCTGGGCCTCGACCAGCCCCTGTGGCGGCAGTTCGCCGACTTCCTCACCGGCATCTTCACCGGTCGCACCCTCGGCACCGGCCAGTACGCCGTCGCCTGCGACTTCCCCTGCCTGGGCTATTCGTACGAGAACTCCCTGCCCGTGTGGGACCTGCTCATGGACCGGCTCCCGGTCTCCGCCTCCCTCGCGCTCGGCGCCGCCGTCCTCTGGCTCCTCCTCGGCCTCGGCGCCGGCGTCACCGCGGCCCTGCGCAAGGACACCGTCACCGACAAGGCCCTGATGGTCGGCGCCGTCGCCGCCGCCTCCCTGCCCGTCTACTTCACCTCCGTTCTGCTCATCTACGGGGTCATCCGCGTCGCCGGACTCCTGCCCTACCCCACCTACCAGGCATTCTCCGACGACCCGCTCGCCTGGGCGACCAACCTGCTGCTGCCCTGGACCGCGCTCGCCCTGCTCTACGCGGCCATGTACGCTCGCCAGAGCCGCGGCTCCATGATCGAGGCGATGGCCGAGCCGTACATCCGCACCGCCCGCGCCAAGGGCATGCCCGAGCGCACGGTCGTCGTCAAACACGGGCTGCGCTCCGGAATGACCCCGATCCTCACCATCTTCGGCATCGACCTCGGCGGGCTGCTGGCCGGAGCCGTCATCACCGAGTCCATCTTCGGGCTCCCCGGCATCGGCCGGCTCTTCTACGGGGCGCTGGTCAGCTCCGACCAGCCCGTTGTTCTCGGCGTCACCCTGCTCGCCGCCTTCTTCATCGTCGTCGCCAACCTCGTCGTCGACCTCCTGTACGCCGTCGTCGACCCGAGGGTGAGGTACTGATGGACGCTCCGCTCCTGGAGGTACGCGATCTGCGCGTCACCTTCACCACTCCGCGCGGCACCGTACGGGCCGTCGACTCGCTCGGCTTCACCGTCGAGGCCGGCCGCACCCTCGGCATCGTCGGAGAGTCCGGCTCCGGCAAGTCGGTCACCTCTCTCGCCGTCATGGGCCTGCACCGGACCGGGGCCGAAGTCGCAGGCTCCGTAAGGCTGTCCGGCCGGGAGCTGACGGGCCTGTCCGAGCGGGAGCTCTCCAGGGTCCGCGGCCGCAGCATGGCCATGATCTTCCAGGACCCACTGTCCAGCCTGCACCCCTATTACACGGTCGGCGAGCAGATCGCCGAGCACTACCGGGTGCACTTCAAGGCCCGCCGGGCCGCCGCCCGCCGGAGGGCGGTCGACATGCTCGGCGAGGTCGGCATCCCCGAACCCGCCCGCCGCGCCGGGGAGTACCCGCACCAGTTCTCCGGTGGCATGCGCCAGCGCGCGATGATCGCCATGGCCCTGGCCTGCGAACCCGAACTGCTCATCGCCGACGAACCCACCACCGCCCTCGACGTCACCGTGCAGGCCCAGATCCTGGAACTGATCGCCCGCCTCCAGCAGGAGCGCGGTCTCGGCGTCGTCATGATCACCCACGACCTGGGCGTCGTCGCCCGCGTTGCCCACGAGGTGCTGGTCATGTACGGCGGCCGGGCCGCCGAACAGGCCCCGGCCGACGCCCTGTTCGCCGACCCCGCCCACCCCTACACCCGGGGGCTGCTCGACTCGCTGCCCCGCCTCGACACCGCCGACGACGTGCCGCTGCCCTCCATTCCCGGCTCCCCGCCCTCCTTGCTCATCCCGGCCCCCGGCTGCGCGTTCGCCCCTCGCTGCCCGCGCGCCGCCGGCCCCTGTGTCGACGTACGCCCCGAGCTCCTGGCCCACGGGGACACGAACGGGCCGGCGCGGACAGTGGCCTGCCACCACGCCGGCTCCCAGGCCGCCGAGGAGGCTGCCCGATGACCACCACCGCCACCACCGCCGTCACCGGGACGGACACCTCGGCCGCCGGACCCCTGCTGTCCGTACGGGATCTCACCATGACCTTCCCGGGGAGACGGACCGCGACCGGGCGCCGGGGGGCGCCCGTGCGCGCCGTCGACGGGGTCTCCTTCGACCTGGCGGCCGGGCAGACCCTCGGCCTCGTCGGGGAGTCCGGCTGCGGGAAGTCCACCACCGGCCGCATGCTCGTACGGCTCCTGGAGCCCACCTCGGGCCGGATCGCCTTCGACGGCCGGGAGATCAGCCGGATCTCGCAGCGGGCCCTGCGGCCGCTGCGCCGCGACATCCAGATGGTCTTCCAGGACCCGCACTCCTCCCTCAACCCCCGCCAGACCGTGGCCCGGATCATTGCCGACCCGCTGCTGGTACAGGGCCGGAGCGCTGCCGACGCCCGTCGGCGCGCGGCCGAGCTGATGGAGCTGGTCGGCCTGATCCCTGAGCACATCGACCGCTACCCGCACGAGTTCTCCGGCGGCCAGGCCCAGCGCATCGGCATCGCCCGCTCGCTGGCCACCGGTCCCCGCCTGATCGTGGCCGACGAGCCGGTGTCAGCCCTCGACGTCTCCGTCCAGGCCCAGATCGTCAACCTGATGGAACGGCTCCGCGCGGAACTCGGCCTCGCCTACGTGTTCATCGCGCACGACCTCTCGGTGGTCAAGCGGGTCAGCGACCGCGTCGCCGTCATGTACCTCGGCCGAATCGTTGAGATCGGAGACAAGAAGTCCCTCTACGAGAACCCCCAGCACCCCTACACACGAGCGCTGTTGTCCGCCGTACCCCTGCCCGACCCGGCGGCGGAACGACGCAGGGAGCGGATCGTGCTGCTCGGCGACCCGCCGAGCCCGGCCGCCCCGCCCCCGGGCTGCACCTTCCACCCGCGTTGCCCCAAGGCGCGGGAGATCTGCCGCACCGAGCGGCCGTTGCTGCAGCTCGCCGCCTCACGCGAGGTGGCGTGTCACTTCCCGGGTGACTGACGGGGATCACGGGAAGAAACGAGGCAGGGCCCCGGGGACGAAGGCGTCCCCGGGGCCCTGCCGTCGTTACCGCGTCCCCGGGCGCTGCGGCCCGAGTTCGCGGCGGAAGAACTCCAGCTCCAGCGCCATCACCTTCTCCCGGGCCCCGCCCGGGGTCATGTGGGTGACACCGGGCAGGGCGAGCAGCTGGTGCGGGCGGCCCGCGTCGGTCAGGGACTGCGAGAGCCGTAGGGTGTGCGAGGGGTGCACGTTGTCGTCGGCCAGGCCGGTGACCAGCAGCAGCGGCCGCGACAGCGCGGCGGCGTCGGGGATGAGGGAGTCCCGTTCGTAGACCTCGGGGTTCTCCTGGGGCAGGCCCAGGTACCGCTCGGTGTACGCCGTGTCGTAGTACCGGAAGTCGGTCGGCGCGGCCCCGGCCGCGGCGGCGTGGAAGACGTCAGGGCGGCGGAGCACCGCCATCGCAGACAAGTAGCCGCCGTACGACCAGCCGCGGATGCCGACCCGGCCGAGGTCGAGGTCTAGGTGGCGGGCGGCCAGCGCGTGCAGCGCCGCGACCTGGTCCTCCAGGGTGACCTCGGAGAAGCCCCGGTACATGGCGTGGGTGTGGGCGGGGGAGACGTACGCGGTCCCGCGGTTGTCCACGGTCACCACCGCGAAGCCCTGGTCGGCCCACCACTGGCGGTGCTGCCAGCGGCGCGGCTCGGCGCAGACGTCCTGCATGCCGGGGCCGCCGTAGCTGTCCATGAGGACGGGCAGCCGCGTGCCGGGGACGTGGTCGCGGGGCAGGACCAGGGCAGTGGGGACGGCGTGCTCGGTGACCCGCTCCAGGACGGGCTCGACCCGGTACGGCAGCGGCTGCGACAGGTCGGCGGGGCGCAGCTCCCGGCCGTCGACGGTGCGTACGGTGTGCCGGATCCCGTCGGCGTCGGCGGTGGTCAGCAGCAGGCTCCCGGAGCCGGCCCGGACGCTGTGCACCCCGGGCCCGTCGGCGAGCGGGGTGAGGGCGCCGGTGGCGGGGTCGAGGAGCAGCACCTGCTGTTCGGCGGGATCGCGCTGCCCGGCCTCGATCAGCAGCTGCCCCTCGTGGACGCCGGCCACGGCACGCACCTGGATGCCGTCGCCGGTGAGCAGGACCCCGTCCACCGCGAGGGCGCGGGCGGTTCCGCCGGGGGTGTCGGCTGCGGTCAGCATCCGTCCGTCGGGGAGGCGTGCCGGGGTGCCGGGGAGGAGCGGATCCACCCAGTGGGGGTGCGTGGTCCGCGACAGCTCCCGGGTCCTGCCGGTCGCCGGGTCGGCGGAAAGCAGGAGCACGGTCTGCTGGAGCCGGTCCTGGACGGTCAGCAGGATCTCGTCCGCCGCCTCCCACCCGGCATCGGAGACGTACGGGTACGTCCCGGCATCCCATTCCAGCCGGGTCCGCGCGCCGTCCGGGCCCAGTACCCACAGCTCGACGCGGGCATTGGGGCCGCCCGCCTCGGGGTACGCGAAGTCCTCGCCCGGTAGATCCGGGCGCGCCGGGTCGGCGAACCAGCGTCGGGGGAGGGCGGATTCGTCGACGCGGGCGGCGAGCAGGGTGACCCCGTCGGGGGACCACCAGTGACCGCGGGAGCGGCCCAGCTCTTCGGCGGCGGCGAACTCGGCGAGCCCCCAGCGGGCTCCGTCGGCGGGGCTGACGCGGCCGCCGGGGGCGACGTGGAGGGCCTCGCCGCTGACGTACGCGGTGCGGGAGCCGTCGGCGTTGGGGCGGGGGTCCACGGCCGGACCGGCGGTGGGTATCTCCTCGGGGCCGCGGGCGGAGGCGGTGGAGACATTGGCCTGGACTCCATAGAGCCGTCCGTAGAGGGCGAAGACGGCGCGTCGGCCGTCACCGGAGAGGGCGTAGCCTCCGATGCCGGTGGCGACGAGCCGGGTCCGCTCGCGCAGCCTGCGTTCGGCGAGGGGGAGGGGGCCGGGGAGGTCGCCCGGCCCGGTCCACAGGGCGCGGGGGTCGGCGAGCAGGGTCTCGTCGCCAGTGGCGGTGTCGAGAACCCAGAGGCTGTCGACGGGGTCCGTGGGTCCGGTTGAGCGCAGGAACCAGAGGAGGCGGCCGTCGTCCCCGAAGGAGAAGGCGCGAGGGGCGCCGTGGGTGAACCTGGCGGTGCTCGCGGAGAGTCTGAGGAAATCATCCATGACCGTAGTGTCACATGTGAAATACCACATTGCCTTGCTCGGCGACGGAGGTCGGTCGGGAATCCATGGTGGGGTGCAGACGATCAGGTCGGCGCGGCCCTCGGGAGCGGGCCGTGGCACGCGGTTCCACCCGCTTGAACCGGCCCGCGATCCGGGCCATGGCCCGGTCGAACATCGCCAGCCGACGGGCGGCGTCAATGCTGTGACCCGCGGCCACCGCATGATCTTCAGGAGTCCACACAACCCCCGATGATCACGCGGCGGCCGTTGCCGTTCCCACCCGGCCCCGGCGACACCCGTACACCAGCCCGCTGTATGCCGATCGGCGGGCTGGTGTAAGGGCAGTGGAGCCCTGGGGGTGTCAGCCCAGCGGAAGCTCCAGCTTGGCCTCGTTCCCGCTCACGGAGCCGACCGTAGTGGTGGTGAGGGCGGGGAGGCCGGAGCCCGCGTGGGAGTACAGCGGGTCACGGCTGTTGATCACCAGGGCGAGGCGGTGCCCGACCGGCAGGTCGTAGGAGACGGCCTGGAGGAGCCAGGCGATCGTGGTATCGACCTTCGGGGTCAGGTCGGTGGCCGTGTACGGCTCGTGGGTGATGATCCGGGCGGTGCCGTCCGGGGCGACATCGTACAGGTAGGCGACCACCGTGGCGGCGTCGGTGCTGCTGCGCACGGTGAGCTGCACGGTGGCGGTGCCCCGGATCCGGCGGGCCACCTCGCCGGAGCCGGTCAGCGGGTCGGTCGACCAGACCAGCAGCTGGTCGCGTTCGAAGTTCGCCGGCTCGTACGTCTTGGGGTTGCCGAACCACTCCTGCTGCCCGGTCCTGAGCAGCTCGCCCGCGACGGAGGAGGTGAGGGCGCCCGCTGCGAAGTCCCGCGACCAGCCGACGGTCGGCTTGTCGGTCAGCGCGCCGTCACCGGTGTCGCCGGCGCCGGTGAGATACCAGTCCTCGCTGCCGGTGGTGAACTCGTGCCAGGCCTCGTACGTCTCGCGGCGGGCCGGGACGGTGATCAGGTTGGTGCCGCCTGGGTTGGCGACCGTCTGGTAGGTGAACATGCCCTGGCTGCTCACCGTCGGCCAGTTCGGCACGCCGTTGTCCACGCCGAGCAGGTGGTGGTCCAGCCACTCGTAGGCCTCCCGCGTCGGCTCCGCCAGCCCGGGGAACGGCAGGCCGGTGACCAGCCCGGCCAGGCCGGGGCCCTCGGGGGCGCCATGGTCGCCGATCCACAGGTTCAGCCGCTTCGGGACGATGAGCCGCTCGAAGAGTTCGACCACCGGGTTGACCGGGAACAGCGTCTCGTGCCAGGTGTTCGAGATGAACGTCGGGATGTTCCGCGCGTTCGTCTGGTCGACGTAGGCCTGCGGGGAGCGCTCGGTGCCCCAGGCGACCACCTCGTCGAGGTTCTGCCCGTTCAGGAAGTCCTTGAGGATCTGCTGCGTCGCCTCGTCGAACTTCTCCTCCAACGGGCCGCCGGTGAAGTCGATCAGCGCCTGCACGGCCTCCAGGTGCCGGGTGCCGTTGTTGTACAGGCTGGTGGCGAGGTTCCCCCAGGTGCTCAGCGCGACCACGGCGTCGACCCGGCCGGCCGGGTCGTGCGCGGCGACCAGCTGGCTGATCCCGGAACCGTAGGACTCGCCGAGGAAGCCGGTCCGGCTGGGGCCGAGGGTCTGCTGCGCGTAGTCGATCACGTACGAGCCGTCGGCCCAGTCGTTGGGCCCGGCCACGTCGACGAAACCCTCGGAGGTCGACAGCCAGCCCTTGATACCGATGCCGCGCGGGGAGTAGGCCAGCACGTGGTAGCCGCGCTGCGCCAGCTTGAGGTAGGCGTAAAGGAAGGGCAGCCAGCCGTACGGGTTCCAGCCGGCGGGCACGATCACCACGGGGTGCGGGGCGTCGTCCTTCAGCTTGATCGAGAACGCCGACAGCCGGGTGCCGTCGTGCGAGACGATGCGGGGGAGCGCGATCCTGGCGTTCCGCTGGACCTCGGTCACCAGCTCCGAGAGCTCCGGCGGGAGCTCGACGCCCTCCTCACCCCGAAGCGAGGCGAGCAACGCCCGGGACACATCGACGACGGCCTGGCTGACGCTGTGGCCAGGGCCCCAGACGCCGTTGGTGGCGATGTCGGTGAGAGTCGCTTCGGTGACCGACGGAGTCGGGCCACTGGTCATTCGGAACCACCTTCTCTGTGAACGGATGCCGATTGCCATCATGATTCAGATCAGAGAGAAGCAAACTGATGTGTCATCAACATTCGTCGAAACTAGTGATGTTGGTGCGATATGCACTATCACCCGCCTCACCTGCGCTACGCACTCCGGAACTTGGCGCCCCACTGCTCCGCCCGCATAATTCCGGAGCGCAGGCTCCACGAATGGCGTCTGTACAGTCCGCTGCACCTACTGCGTTGCCGCGCACAGCACGCTTGCCCACCGTAACGACGTGCCCGCCGAGGTCACTGACGCCATCCGCGACGGCCGGCCGCTCCCCGACGTCCGCCTGGCCGCACTCGCCGCCTTCACCTCCGTGTGATCGCCGTGAGTCCATACAACCCTTGATGACGGCCGGGCAGGACATCCACCGGTTGCGGCACTGGCACAAGGCGAAGCTGGATGAGCCGGGGGACATTCCACGCGTGGCGGTGGAGGCCCGAATGGGGCATGAGCTTCCAGGTGTGGAGGGTGTGTACAGCGAGGTGACGGTTGCGATGGAGGAGAGGATCGGGGAGTACCTTCAACGTGTATGGGAGAAAGAAGTAGTGGGTGCGGGGTTGTGGACGCCTCCTTTTCCCACGCCGCTCCCAGATGACGTGCACGATGCTGCTCCGCCCCTGTTCAGCGGCCTACCGGTTCTGGAGTATGAATGATCATTTGGATCAACGGTGCTTTCAGCGCGGGAAAGACGAGCGCCGCACGCGAGCTGGTCGATCTGATCCCGAACAGCACCTTCTACGACCCCGAGCTGATCGGCGCGGGTCTGCGGGACCTGCTGCCCCAGAAGAGGCTCGCCGAGGTGACGGACTTCCAGGACCTGCCGATCTGGCGGCGGCTGGTGGTGGACACGGCCGCGGCACTGCTGGCAGAGGTCTCCGGCGTGCTGGTGGTGCCGATGACGTTGCTGCGACAGGACTACCGGGACGAGATATTCGGGGGTCTCGCCTCTCGGCGCATACCGGTGCGCCACATCCTGCTCTCGCCTGAGGAAACGATCCTGCGTCAACGCATCGCCGACCGGGTGGAGTTCGCGGACGACCCGGAGCACAGCGAGCGGGTCCGGCAGTGGGCCCACGAGCACATAGGTCCCTACCGTGCGGCGCTCGGCTGGCTCACCCGCGATGCCCACGCCATCGACACCAGTGCGCTCACCCCGTACGAGACGGCCGAGCGCATAGCCGAGGCCGTGCGCACCGGAGCGGCCCCCGCCTGCGAGATCGTGCAAACCCCCGCCCCGACCGCGGAGACCGTCGCGGCCGGTGTGCTGCTCTTCGACGAACGCGGCAGGGTGCTGCTCGTCGACCCGACGTACAAGCCCGGCTGGGAATTCCCGGGCGGGGTGGTCGAGGCGGGCGAGGCGCCGGCACAGGCCGGGATCCGTGAGGTGGCGGAGGAGATCGGCATCCAGCTCGACCGGGTGCCCAAGCTCCTCGTCATCGACTGGGAGGCGCCCGCCCCGCCCGGCTACGGCGGGCTCAGGTTGCTCTTCGACGGCGGGCTGCTGCCCGGCGCGGACGCCCAGCATCTCCTGCTGCCGGGCTCGGAGCTGCGTGGCTGGCGGTTCGTCACCGAGGAGGAGGCCGCGACGATGCTGCCCCCCACCCGTTACGCACGGCTGCGCTGGGCACTGCGGGCCCGGGAACGGTCCACCGTGCTCAATCTGGAGGCCGGTGTTCCGGTCGGCTGAGACGCACCGGGAGGCATCGGCGGCGGTGCGGCGGACCGCTCGTGCCCGCCGTCGGGCGCGCGCCCATCGGCGAACACGGCCGACGGCCGACAGCGGTGTGCAACGGCCCGGGGGCCCCGGGCCGTTGCCGGGGCCGTTCCCCGATGCCGGTCAGGACTGCTTGGACTCCGCGTAGTTGCGCAGGAACAGCGCTTCGGCGAGCGACAGTCGCTCCAGCTCCTCGGGCGACACGCTCTCGTTCACCGCGTGGATCTGCGCCTCCGGCTCGCTCAGACCGATCAACAGGATCTCGGCCTCCGGGTAGAGGGCGGCGAGTGTGTTGCAGAGCGGGATGGAGCCCCCCATCCCGGACGTCTGCATCTTCTCGCCCGGGTACGCGGCCTCCATGGCCCGCGCCATCGACGTGTAGGCCGGGCTCGAGGTGTCCGCGCGGAAGGGCTGGCCCTGGCCGACCTGTTCGACCGACACCCTCGCCCCCCACGGGGCGTGCGCCCGGAGGTGCGCGGTCAGCAGTTCGGTCGCCGCGGCGGCATCCTGGCCGGGCGGCACCCGCAGGCTGATCTGGGCCCGCGCGCTCGCCTGGAGCGAGGGGGTCGCGCCGACCACCGGCGGGCAGTCGATACCGATGACGGTGACGGCGGGACGGGCCCAGATCCGGTCGGCGACCGTACCCGTGCCGATCAGTTCGACGCCGTCGAGGACCTTCGCGTCCTTCCGGAAGTCCCCCTCGGGGTACTGCAGGCCTTCCCACTCGGCGTCCGCGGTGAGACCGTCGACGGTCGTGGTGCCGTCCTCGGCGCGCAGCGACGCCAGCAACTGGATCATCGCGGCCAGCGCGTCCGGCGCGGCGCCTCCGAACTGGCCGGAATGCAGGTTCCCCTCAAGGGTGTCGAGGGTGACCCGCAGCATCGTCATGCCGCGCAGCGTGGCGGTGACCGTCGGCAGGCCGACACGGAAGTTGCCGGTGTCGCCGATGACGATCGTGTCGGCGGTCAGCAGTTCGGGGTGCGCCTCGGCATAGCGTTCCAGACCGCCGGTGCCCTGCTCCTCGGAGCCTTCCGCGATCACCTTGACCGAGACCGGAACTCCGCCGTCGGCCTTGAGGGCGCGCAGCGCGAGGAGGTGCATGATGAAGCCGCCCTTGCAGTCGGCGGCGCCGCGGCCGAACCAGCGGCCGTCGCGCTCGGTCAGCTCGAACGGCGGGGAGAGCCAGGCGGACTCGTCGAGCGGCGGCTGCACGTCGTAGTGCGCGTAGAGCAGCACCGTCGGGGCGCCGACGGGGCCGGGCAGGAGGCCGTACACCGACTGCGTCCCGTCGGGGGTGCCGAGCAGGGCGACATCCTGGAAGCCCTCGGCGCGGAGCGCGTCGGCGACCCAGTTCGCGGCCGCCTCGCACTCGCTCCTCGGGAACTGCGCGGGATCCGCCACCGACTGGAAGGCCACCAGCTCGGCAAGCTCAGCCTTGGCGCGCGGCATCAGCGAGGCGATGGTCTCGGAGATCGGACGGGCGGTCATGGGCACGCTCCTGGTGGGTGCGACGTTATGTGTACGGATCCGGGTGCGTGCACATCGGGATGCGAGGTGCACGCAGGGCGAACGCACGGTCGATCCTCCCACAGGGGGAGCCGGGCCGGGCGAGCCGTAGGATGCCGGGAGCAGCATGGGCCATTGGTGGGATCGGGAGCAGAAGCACATCGTGAGCAGCGAGAACGCAGACGCCGGACGTGAGCGCGAAGAGTCGACCGTGTGGGACGTCGTCGTAGTCGGTGGTGGACCGGCCGGAGCCTCCGCGGCCTACGCGGCTGCGGTCGCCGGCCGACGGGTACTGCTCCTCGAGAAGTCGGAACTGCCCCGCTACAAAACGTGTGGTGGCGGAATCATCGGATTCTCACGGGATTCGTTGCCGCCCGGGTTCGAGCTGCCGCTGCGGGACCGGGTCCACGCGGTCACGTTCTCGCTCAACGGCAGGCTGGCGCGGACCCGTCGTTCCAAGCGGATGCTCTTCGGGCTCATCAACCGTCCCGAGTTCGACGCGGGACTGGTCGAGGAGGCGCAGAAGGCGGGCGCCGAACTCCGTACCGGGGTCACGGTGACGAGGGTGGAGCAGCACGGTGCCGCCGTGCCGGACCGGCGGACGGTCGCCGTGGTGCTGTCCGGCGGGGAGACGGTCCTGGCCCGCGCGGTCGTCGGTGCCGACGGCAGCGCGGGGCGGATCGGAGCCCATGTCGGTGTGAAGCTCGACCAGGTGGACCTCGGCCTGGAGGCGGAGATCCCGGTTCCGGAAACGGTCGCCGAGGACTGGGCGGGCCGGGTGCTGATCGACTGGGGCCCCATGCCCGGCAGTTACGGCTGGGTGTTCCCCAAGGGGGACACCCTCACCGTCGGCGTGATCTCGGCGCGCGGTGACGGCGCGGGGACCAAGCGGTACCTGGAGGACTTCATCGCCCGGCTCGGGCTCGCCGGGTTCGAGCCGAAGATCTCCTCCGGACATCTGACCCGCTGCCGTAGCGAGGACTCCCCGCTGTCGCGCGGACGGGTGCTGGTGTGCGGCGACGCGGCGGGCCTGCTGGAGCCGTGGACCCGCGAGGGCATTTCCTTCGCGCTGCGGTCGGGGAGGCTCGCCGGCGAGTGGGCGGTCCGGGTCGCGGAGTCGCACGACGCGGTGGACGCCCGGCGTCAGGCGCTCAACTACGCCTTCGCCATCAAGGCCGGCCTGGGCGTCGAGATGGGCGTCGGCCGTCGCATGCTGAAGCTGTTCGAGCGGCGTCCCGGCGTGCTGCACGCGGTGCTGACGGGGTTCCGCCCGGCCTGGAACGCGTTCGCCGGAATCACTCGGGGGACGACGTCGCTGGGCGAGCTGGTCCGTACGCATCCGCTGGCGCAGCGGGCGCTGTCGGCGATGGACCGGTAGGTCCGGCCCGGTCCGGAAGACGTCGACGGGGCAGCCCGGACGGACCGGCGGGCGGCCCGGAGGCGCCGACAGATCCGGTCCGGATGCCATCGACGGGGCCGTGTCGGGGGATCGCGGTCCGGACCACCGCTCCCGGCACGGCCCGGAGCACGGTCGGCCCGACTGCGGCGCGGGGCGTGGCCGGGGAACATGCCCCGGATCGCCGGTCGGAATCGGCAGGGGAGGCGGGCGTCGGACATGGGCCGTCGGCGCCCCGTCGACGGCCCGGGACGGGCCGCACGGTCAGTTCCCGATGGTGATCCGGAAGACGGGGTGGTCCGGGCAGGCGGCCAGGAGTTCGGCGTCCGTGGACTTCGCGGTGACGCCCCGGAAGTACTGGTCGACCTGCCAGCCCCACCGCTCCAGGTAGGCGCGGATGATCGACGCCTTCTGCGCGTCGTCCGCGATCTCCACGGCCGCGAAGGCGCGGACCTTGCGGCCCACCCGCAGTTCGCCGCCACCGGCGGCCCGCATGTTCCGCACCCACTGCGAGTGGCCCCGTGCGGAGACCAGGTACTGCTCACCTCCATGCGTGTGGGGGTTCACGGGGATGCGCTGCATCTGCCCGCTCCTGCGGCCCCGCACCGACAGTTCGGCGGAGCCGCCGAGGCTGACACCGCGTCGGGCGAGCCAGCCGACGAGGCCGTTCAGCCGGACGTTGAGCGGGCTGACCTGAAGGTAGTACGGCTGAGACATGGTGACTCCTGCTGAGAAATGAGAGCGGTGCTCTCGCTTGAGATCACTGTGCACGATATCGGCGCTCAAAAGCAAGAGCGCTGCTCTCGAAAGTGGTCGCTGCTCTTTATGTGTGGCAGGCTGGGGCCATGAGCACAGTCCGGGGAGTCAGGGAACGGGCCCGCATCGAGGTCACCGCCGCCATCAAGGACGAGGCGAGGAAACAGCTTGCGGCCGAGGGCGCCGCGAAGCTCTCGCTGCGTGCCGTCGCCAGGGAGCTCGGCATGGCGTCCTCCGCTCTCTACCGCTACTTCCCGAGCCGCGACGAACTGCTCACCGCCCTGATCGTCGATGCGTACGACGCCATCGGGGAGAGCGCGGAGGCCGCTCACCGGGCCGCCCGGGCCGAGGCTGCCCCCCACCTCGCACGCTGGACCGCCGTGGCCCGCGCCGTACGCGCGTGGGCGCTGACCCATCCCCACGAGTACGCCCTGATCTACGGCTCCCCGGTGCCCGGTTACACCGCGCCGCAGAAGACGACGGGCCCGGCGGCCCGGGTCGGCTTCGTCCTCATCTCCGTCGTCGATGACGCCTACCGGGAGGACGGCCTCGCCGTGCCGTCGCTCTCCCGTGAGCTGCGTGCCGAGTCCGAGCGGATGGCCGCCGAGTTCGCCCCCGGTCTTCCGCCCGGCGCCGCGGTCCCGTTGATCGCCGCGTGGTCGCAGTTGTTCGGTTTGATCTCCTTCGAGGTCTTCGGCCAGTTCAACCGGGTGGTGGAGGCGAGAGACCAGTTCTTCCTGGCGGCCGTCACGGATCTGGCCCGCGGGGTGGGCCTGCTCGGCCCGCGGGATGTCGACCGAGCGCGGTTCCCGGGGCAGTCCCCGGGGGCGAGCCGGTCCTCGACCGGCTGAGCTCCGGCCCGCCGTCGCTCCGCCCGACGACGAGGGGCCCGCAACCGGCAACGGGCCCCGGCCGGAGACCGGAGGCGGACCGTGGCGCCCGACGGCACGAGCGGGGCCGGGTCGCGGACCCGGAGCTGATTCCCCGGCCGCGAGCGGCCGTGGCGGCCGTGGTGCGCGGCGTCGGCCGTCCCGGCCGGGGCGCTGTGAGCCCGGCGGAGTACGACGGGAGTTTGAGTGGTCCGGTCGAGTGAAGCCGACGTCCCGCCCGCCGTCAGGGCCAGGTGACCGCGGAGCTCTCGCGCCAGATCCGGGCCGGCTCCGGATTCCCCGTCAGGTCGAGGGCCGAGAGCGGCAACCGGTTCCAGAGCGTCAGGTAGAGCTCCCCGGCCGTCCCGCTCAGCTCGCAGTCGGCCGGGTCCGCCGCGGCCGAGGTGCCGTCGCGAACCGTCCGCGGCGGTTCGGACGACAGGCGCACCGTCCAGCCGACGTCGGTGTCCGTGGCGCGCAACCGCAGGGAGAGCGGCGTCGTCGAGCGCACTCTGCTCCGCGCGGTGCCGTGGAATCCGCGCAGCAGTTCGTCGATGCCGTCCACCGCGCGGTCGGTGGGCACCTGTGACAGCCGCCCGCCGCGCGCCGACTCCGCGTCCACCCGGTGGATCGTGGTCTCGTGCGCCTGCCGACGGGCCCAGAAGGCCAGGGGAGACGGCGCGGGCATGAAGGTCCAGCACTCCAGGCCGGTCGGAGCGGCCCGCAGCGTCTCGACCAGGTGTCCGTGGCCCTCGCGGAACCAGTCGAGCAACTCCGGCCCGTCCAGGCCGGGTTCGCCGCCGGCCGGACGGTACGCGGTGTGGCCCTCGGTGACCAGGGCGGTCGCCCAGCGATGGACCATTCCGATGTGCCGGAGCAGATCGCGCACCCGCCATCCGGGGCACGTCGGCACCGGCGCCGCGGTTCCCGCCCCGTGCGCGGCGGTTGCCAGCAGGTGCCCCTCGGTAGCCAGGGCCGCGATGTGGTTCGTGGGCTCCATGGGGCGATTGTCCCAGCGGTTCCGCATCCTGCCGGGCGGTTCGGGCCGTTCCGGCAGTTCGGGGCGGTCCGGGTGTCCCCGACGTCTCACGACCGCGCGGCGTCGCGCGCCCCGTACCCGAGTGCGGCGGCGGCCGCGGCCAGCAGGGCCACCGTGGTGAGAGCGGCGGGGAGGGAGAACCAGTCGGCGAGGAAGCCGATCGTGGGCGGTCCGAGCAGCATCCCGCCGTAACCGAGTGTCGAGGCGGCGGCCACTCCGCCGGGGCCGGCGAGCTCCCCGGCCCGGCCCACCGCCACGGGAAAGATGTTGGCCAGGCCGAGGCCCGTGACGGCGAACCCGACAAGTGCCGCCCAGGGGGCGGGGGCGAGGGCGCCGAGCAGCATCCCGGCCGTGGCCGTCGCGCCGCCCAGGACGAGGGTGCGGGTCTGGCCGAGCCGCTCCAGCAGCGCCGTGCCGCTCAGCCGACCGGCCGTCATGGCCAGGGCGAACAGGGAGTATCCGGCGGCTGCGACGCCCGGGTGGGCGTGCAGGTCCTGTTCCAGATGGAGTGCGCCCCAGTCCGCCAGCGCACCCTCGCCGTACGCGGTGCAGAGCGCGATCACCCCGAACAGCAGCACCGCCCCACGGGTGCGGGCGGCGGGGCGCCGCGGTGCCCCGCCGCCGTCGGCTGCGGCGACGGACCGCGGTGCCGGCCGACGCACCAGGACGGGACCGGCCGCCGCGGTGACCAGGAGCCCGATCCCGGTGAGGGCGAAGAGGTGAACGGCGGGGGAGAGGCCGCCCGCGACGAGCCCGCCGAGCCCGGCGCCCACCATTGCGCCGAGGCTGAACGCCGCGTGGAATCCGGGCATCACGGGGCGCCGCAGGGCGGCGACGAGATCGACCGCCGCGCTGTTCATCGCCACGTTCATCCCGCCGTACGCGGCACCGAAGACCAGCAGCACCAGGCCGAGCGTGAGCGCCGAATGCGTTTGCGCGGGCAGGGCGATGCTCACGGAGAGGAGCGCCGCGCAGGCCACCGTCACGGGATGGCTGCCGAAACGGCGGCACAGCCGGCCGGTGAGCATCATCGTCACCACGGCCCCGACGGACACGCCCAGCAGCGCGAGCCCCAGGGTGGCGGCCGACGCACCGGTCTGGTGCTTGATGGCCGGGATGCGGACGACCCAGCCGGCGAAGAGGAATCCGTCGAGGGCGAAGAACACGGTCAGCGCGGTACGGAGGCGGTCCGACGCGGGCGGGGCGGTGTTTTTGCCCGGCATCCCCGGCAGAGCCGTCCGTAGTTTGTTTAGTTGCGGCACAAACTCAGCATAGGAGTGCCGGGACGACGCGTGCAAGCCGGTCGTGTCCCGTGGACGCACCAGGAACGTGTGTGTGCCACCGGGGCGTCGGGGACCTCGCGGATCGTGGGAGACTCGCCCCCATGAACGGCAAGGTGACCACTGCCCGGACGAAGTTGGAGAGGGGCCGCAGCGCGCTCGGACCCGCGCTGGAACTGATTCACACCGGACGTGCGCCCACCCGCGCCGTCCTCACCTCCGAGCTCGGGGTCACCCGGGCGACGGCCGGTGCGGTCGCCTCGGAACTGGAGGCGCTCGGGCTGATCCGGGTCGACTCCCGGCCGGGCTCCGCCGCCGGTTCCCAGGGCCGCCCCTCGCACCGGCTGGCCGTCCGGGAGTCCGGTCCGGTCGCCGTCGCCGCCCAGGTGCACGCGGACGGATTCCGGGCTGCTCTCGTCGGGCTCGGCGGGCGGATCGTCGCCACCGCCCCCGGCTGCGTCACCGTCACGGCGGACCCGGCGCAGGTCATCGGCGAGGTGGTCGACGACTGTGCCCGCCTGTTGCGGGACGGCGGCCTGCGCTGCGTCGGTGCGGGGCTCGCGGTGCCGTCCGCGGTCGCCGAACCCGAGGGCACCGCACTCAATCCGCTGCACATCGCCTGGCCGGCGGGCGCCCCGGTGCGCGAGATCTTCGCCGCCCGGATCCGTGCGGCAGGCATCCCCGGGCCGGCGTTCACCGGGAACGACGTCAACCTCGCCGCACTCGCCGAACACCGGCACGGTGCCGGGCGCGGGGCCCAGCATCTGCTCTGCGTGGCCACCGGCCACCGCGGCGTCGGCGGTGCCCTGGTCCTCGACGGCCGCCTGCACTCCGGGAGTTCGGGACTCGCGATGGAGGTCGGTCACCTCACGGTGAACCCGGACGGCCGTCCGTGCCACTGCGGCGGACGCGGCTGCCTGGACGTCGAGACCGATCCGCTGGCCTTCCTGATCGCGGCCCGCCGCGAACCCGGTCCGGAGGATTCCCTGCTCAAGCAGGCCGGTGATCTGCTGCGTACGGAGTACGACGACGCGGCGGTGCGCGGGGCCGCCGAGGAACTGATCGACCGGCTCGGTCTCGGACTCGCCGGGCTCGTCAACATCCTCAACCCGGACCGCATCATCCTCGGCGGGCTGCACCGTGCCCTGCTCGACGCGGACCCGGAGCGGCTGCGCGCGGTAGTGGCCGACCGCAGCCTGTGGGGACGCAGCGGCAGCGTGCCGATCCTGCCCTGCACGCTCGACTACAACAGCCTGGTGGGCGCGGCGGAGCTGGCCTGGCAGCCGGTGCTCGACGATCCGCTCACCGCGCTCGCCCGGAACTGATCGCCCCGGCACGGCACGCGCAGGAGGAAGCGGTCGTGGACGTGGCGGATTTCCGGCGCGGTGGCCCGGTTGCCCCCGCATCGTGCGCACGATGCCCGCCGCGGATTCGCGTCAGGTCGCCGTGCGGCGCCTCCGGCCCCCGGCTACCCGAGCACCACCGACCGGACGACGGAAGCGCCATGGCTCTCCGCGTGGAGGAAGGCGTCCGGCTCGAACGGTCCGTCCGTGGTCGCCCCGTACACCGGATGGGGCGGCAGCACGGAGCACCGCGGGGGCGCCGACAGGGTGAACCAGACGATCTTCCCGGCCCCGCCCCTGGGGCGGACCCCCCAGCTCTCGCTGACCGCGGCGATCAGGGCGAGCCCGCGCCCCGACGTGCTGGAGGCACCGGCCTCGCGCACCGTGGGCAGCCGCGGGTCGTGGTCGTGAACGGACACCGTCAGTCGTTCGAGCAGCAACTCGACCTCGACGGTGCACGATTTGTCCGGCTGGGCGTGCCGGTGGACATTGGTCAGCAGTTCGGTGACGCCGAGCGCCGCGTGGTCGATCAAGGGATCGAGATGCCAGTAGCGCAACTGCGCCGAAATGATTCTGCGGACCTGACCGATCCGCGACGGCAGGGCCTGGAGCTCCACCGTGCAGTGCCTGCTTGGCTCGCTGATCACGGCTGCGACTCCCCGAAATAGGTCCGGAAGAAGACGGAGGAACGAATCCAGCAGACGGCCGACTGCTGATTCCTGCCCGGCGGCGAGGCCACAGCGTCACCGCCGGTAAACCATGAGTGACACTGTGACCAATGTCGCCCAGGGGTCATGCCTCCGCAACTCGCGCCGTCCGGCGGCGCCGCTCCCTCAGATCATCCGGCCGCCCGCGCTGTGCAGCGTTTCGAGGAACCTGCGGGCGGGGCCGGTCCGGTCGGGGCCGCGGTCGCGCTGCCCCATCGTCAGCCGGTAGCGCGTCCCGTTGAGCCGCGCCACGGTCGCGCCGGCACCGGCGAACCACGGCCTGCCCGCGCTCACCGCCCCCACCGGCGCGCTGTCGATCTCCCGTCCGTAGCTGGTCAGCAGCGCCAGCCTGCCGTCCTTGACGACCACCTGTCCCGCCCTGGTGAGCGACCGGGCCCACCGCTCGATCCGCACGCCCGTCGCACTGAACTCCGATTCCTGCACGGCTGTCTCGCCCCCTTCGCAACGCTTCTGATGGGCAGTCTGCACAAGTGCGGAGCGACGCGCCAGGTCGCGTTCCGGCGCACAGGCGCGCCCGTGCCGCGCGCAACGCCAAGCCAGTGCTATGGAAGGGCAAAGGAAACGTTTGTGCAGGTGGGGGGAATATCGTGGCGCGGGAAGTCCGGACACACGAGGAGGAGCGCACCGATGGGCACGGTTCAGCAAGGACACGACGGCCCGGTCGCGACGACCGTCGACGCCGACCGTTCCGACCCCGAGTACCGGGCCTGGCTCAAGGAGGCCGTGCGCAAGGTCCAGGCCGACGCCAACCGCTCCGCCGACACCCATCTGCTGCGCTTCCCGCTGCCCGAGGCGTGGGGAATCGACCTCTACCTCAAGGACGAGTCGACGCATCCCACCGGC
This sequence comes from Streptomyces sp. NPDC056061, assembly GCF_042266885.1. Lineage (NCBI taxonomy): Bacteria > Bacillati > Actinomycetota > Actinomycetes > Kitasatosporales > Streptomycetaceae > Streptomyces > Streptomyces sp. NPDC056061. Next base: position 225,697 of record NZ_JBHJWQ010000005.1, read on the forward strand.
AGCCTCAAGCACCGGCTGGCCCGCTCGCTCTTCCTCTACGGGCTCTGCAACGGCTGGGTCAGGCCGGGCAAGCCCGTGATCGAGGCGTCCAGCGGCTCCACGGCTGTTTCCGAGGCGTACTTCGCCAAGCTGATCGGCGTGCCGTTCATCGCGGTGATGCCCCGCACCACCAGCCCGGAGAAGTGCCGACTCATCGAATTCCACGGTGGCCGCTGCCACTTCGTCGACGATTCCCGCAGGATGTACGAGGAGTCCGCCAGGCTCGCCGCCGAGACCGGCGGCCACTACATGGATCAGTTCACCTACGCCGAACGGGCGACCGACTGGCGCGGCAACAACAACATCGCCGAGTCGATCTACCAGCAGCTCCGGCTGGAGCGCTACCCGGAGCCGACGTGGATCGTCGCCACCGCCGGAACGGGCGGCACCTCGGCGACCATCGCGCGCTATGTGCACTACATGCAGTTCGACACCCTGATCTGCGTGCCCGACCCGGAGAACTCCTGCTTCTTCGACGGCTGGACCCGGAACGACCCGCTGGCCACCAGCGACTGCGGCTCCCGGATCGAGGGCATCGGCAGACCCCGGATGGAGCCGAGCTTCGTGCCCGGGGCGATCGACCGGATGATGAAGGTTCCGGACGCGGCCAGCGTCGCCGCCGTGCGCGCCCTGGACCGGGCCATCGGCCGCAAGGCGGGCGGTTCCACCGGCACCGGGCTGTGGAGCGCCTTCAAACTGGTCGCCGAGATGGTCGCGGAGGGCGTCACCGGCAGTGTCGTCACCCTGATCTGCGACCCGGGCGACCGCTACCTCGACAAGTACTACTCCGACAGCTGGCTCGCCGGACAGGGGCTGGACATCACCCCGTACACGCGGACCATCGACACCTTCCTGAGCAGCGGCGAATGGCCCGCGTGACCGGGAGTCGACGGGCTGCTCCGGGCGCGACACGGTGACCGGGGCCCGCGGCCGTGCTCAGGCCGCGGGCCCGCGCAGCCGTTCGTCGAGCCGACGCGCCGCGTCCCGGAAGGCCCGGCCCATCCCGGGGCGGCCCAGCCGCAGCGCGAACCGGAACGGGCCCGAGCCGTCGACGGCGAAGGTCCAGCGCAACCGCGTCCCGTTCCCGGCCGGGGTGAGCAGCCACTCCTCCACCAGGGCCCGGAGGCCCGGGGTGTTGGCCTCGTCGACCCGATAGGCGTACCGCTCGGAGGGCTGTGCCGCGAGGATCGTCTCGCGCAGTACCGCGCCGCCCCTGAGCCGGATCTCGCGGCCCGTGCCCTGCCCGAGGGGCCGGGCCGCCGTCACCGCGGTGAACCAGCGGGGCCAGCCCGACACGTCGTCGGCGAGCGCGTGATAGATGTCCTCGGGGGACGCGGACAGCTCGGCGGCGTACACCAGGCGCAGGGGAGCGGACTCGACGAAGTCGATTCCGACGGGACGGAGCGGGCGTGACACGGGTGCACCTCCGTGCGGTCGAGGGCGTACAGAACGGCGCACACCCTAACTGGCGCTCCGTCAGATGTCTTCGCCCGCAGGGAGATCAGGCTGCGGGACGGAGCGGGCGGCGGCCGTGATGTTGCGTGCCATGCCGCCGAACACCACCGAGTGGAACGGCCACACGCTCCACCAGTAGGCGTGACCGAGCAGCCCGCGCGGATGGAACAGCGCGCGCTGACGATAGACCGTCCGGCCCTGGTCGTCACGGCCCGTCGAGAGTTCGAGCCAGGCAAGTCCGGGCAGCCTCATCTCCGCCCGCAGCCGCAGCAACTCACCCGGAATGATCTCCTCCACACGCCAGAAGTCCAGCGAGTCGCCCACCCGCAGCCGTTGCCGGTCCCGACGCCCGCGCCGCAGCCCGACACCGCCGACGATCCGGTCGAGCCAGCCGCGCACGGCCCAGGCGAGCGGGAAGGAGTACCAGCCGTTCTCGCCGCCGATGCCCTCGATCACCCGCCAGAGCGCGTCCGGCGCCACCGGTACCACCAGTTCCCGTTCGTCACGGTAGAGCGTGCCGCCCGACCAGTCGGGGTCGGTGGGCAGCGGATCGCTGGGCGCCCCGGGGACCGAGGCGGAGGACCAGCGGGTGTCGACCCGGGCGTCCCGGATGCGCTGGAGCGCCAGCCGCACCGCCCGGTCGAAGCCGGTGGGGCCGCCGGGCGGATCGGGTACGTACCGGGCGATGTCGTGCTCACGGCAGACCACCTCGTGCCGCAGCGACTCGGCCAGCGGGCGGGCGATCGCGTGCGGCACGGGCGTCACCAGACCGATCCACAGGCCGGACAGTCCGGGAGTCAGTACCGGAACGGGCAGGATCACCCGGTGCGGCAGTCCGGCCACCTCGGTGTACCGCCGCATCATGTCCCGGTACGTCATGACGTCCGGGCCCCCGATGTCGAACGTGCGGTTCACCTCGGCGGGCAGGCCGGCGCAGCCGACGAGATACCGCACCACGTCCCGCACCGCGATCGGCTGGATCGATGTACGGACCCAGCTCGGTGTGAGCATCACCGGCAGCCGCTCCGTGAGATGGCGCAGGATCTCGAACGAGGCCGAGCCCGAACCGATCACGACCGCCGCGCGCAGGACTGCCGTCGGCACCCCGGAACCGAGGAGCACACGGCCCACCTCGGCCCGCGACCGCAGGTGCGGCGACAACTCCCGTTCGGGCACCCCGGCCGGGATCAGCCCGCCGAGATAGACGATCCGCCCGACCCCGGCCTCCCGGGCCCGCTCACCGAAGATCCGCGCCGCCTCGCGGTCCGTCTCCTCGAACCCCGGTCCGGAGCCGAGCGCGTGCACCAGGTAGTACGCGACATCCACGCCCCGCATGGCCTCCCGCACCGAAGCGGCGTCGCGGACATCGCCCGCCACCACCTCGACCCGGCCCGCCCACGGGTGATCCCGCAGCTTGCCAGGGGTCCGCGCCAGCGCGCGCACCCGGTGCCCGGCATCGAGCAGCGCGGGCACCAGCCTGCCGCCGATGTACCCGGTGGCGCCGGTCACCAGACACCGCAGTCCCGCCTCGCCCGAGGGTTCGCTCATCTGCCCGAGTCTTCCACCGGACCGTGGCGTGCGGCCCGGCGAGGGGCTCCGAACGGCCGCACCGTCCCTTCATGGTCCGGACCGCTCCGGACGGCCCAGCAGATCGTCGAGGACCCGGCCGAACACCCGGCGGCCCGCCGCGGCGATCAGCGGATCGGTCCACCCGGGCAGCCCCCGTACCCGCAACTCCTCCACCCACACCACACGGGAACCGGACTCCGCCGGACGCACGTCGATCGAGGCCCGGCCCCGCACCGGCGAGCCACGCTTCTCCAGCAGGCAGAGCCCCGCGCGCCCGGCGACGGGCGGCGCCCACCGCACCACTTCCATCGGATCGTCGAAACCCAGCGGCCCCACCCCGGTCCGCGCCACGAACACGGTCCCCGCCCCGGTCGCCACCCCCGGCACCACGGTGATCCGGGTCAGCGGTACCCGCTCGGCGTGCCGCTCCCAGTCCGTCACCCGACGCCAGCACTCGGCAGGCGGCAGCGACGTGGAGCGTTCGATCCGGAAGAAGGCCATCCCCCGATCCTTCCGCATCCGCCGGGCGCCGGGCGCGAAGCCTCGCGCCCGGGTTCCGCCCTCAGCTGTCGTCGGCCGCGCTCCGGCCCGCCACCAGCAGGCCCGGAAGATGCTCCTCGATCTCCTCGCGATCGGCCGACGACAGCCCCGCGTCCGTCACGAAGGTGTCCACCTGCTCCAGCCCGGCGAACGAACTCAGCCCCACCGTGCCCCACTTGGTGTGGTCCGCGACCACCACCACCCGCCGCGCCGATCGGACGAAACGCCGGTTGGTCTCGGCCTCCGCCAGATTCGGCGTCGAGAGCCCCGCCTCCACCGAGATCCCGTGCACCCCGAGGAACAGCACATCGAAGTGGAGCGAGTCGATCGCCCGATCGGCCACCGGTCCCACCAACGAGTCGGAAGGGGTGCGCATCCCGCCCGTGAGCACCACCGTCGCGGACCCGGAGCGCGTGCCGCCCGCGGTGCCCGCGCGCTGCGCGGAGTGGAACACGTCGGAGACCCGCACCGAATTGGTCACCACCGTCAGATCCGGTACGTCCAGCAGTCGTTGGGCGAGCGCGTACGTCGTCGTGCCGCCGGACAGGGCGATGGCACTGCCGGGCACCGCCATCGCCGCGGCCGCCCGCGCGATGTCCTCCTTGGCGGTCAGCTCCAGCGCCGACTTGGCCTCGAAGCCTGGTTCGTGCGTGCTCGCCTCGACCACCGGAACGGCACCGCCGTGCACCTTCTCGATCACGCCCTGACGGGCCAGCGCGTCCAGGTCGCGGCGCACGGTCATGTCGGAGACGTTCAGCGTGCGGGTCAGTTCATTGACCCGCACCCCGCCCCGCCTGCGCACCTCGTCGAGGATCAGGGCACGTCGCTGCTCCGCGAGCAGGTTCTGATGGTCGCTCAACGCCCCGGTGCTCCTTCCCGCCGGTCGCCTGTGCCGGAACGGGATCATCCTGCCACGCGGTGTCGCCGCCCCCCGCAGTGGGGAGATTCCGTGAGGGCGGCGCGGACCGTATCGCTCCGCCACAATCCTGGTGACGTTCCATCAGTATTTTTCCCCCACACGAATGAGAGTGAGTCACCCCAGTGCCACCTGCCACCCAGGCCCCACCACCCCCGGGGCCCGCGCTGGAGTTGCTGGTCCACGGCGTGGGCGGCGCCACCCCCCAGGAGATGCTCGAAGACCCGCGCGTGGTCCGGATCACCGGCGACACCACCGCGGCCATCTACCGACGCCCCGCGGACACGGACGCCGAACAGCACCCCGAACGGTACCGCGACCGGCCCATCGAAGAGGCATACTGCTGGTCCAACCTCACCTCCGGCAACGGCTCTCGGGCCCTGTGGCTGCTGCTGCTCCCCTTCATGGTCGTCAACCTCGCCCACTGGATGCGCCCCACCGCCCGGGCCCGCACTCGCACGGTACGTCTGTACGGCGTCCTGGTCCGGCTCGTCGCGCTCAGCCTCACGGTCCTGCTGACGGCGTCGGTCTGCGAGGTCGCGCTCGACCTGACGGCCTGGCAGTGCGCGGGCGTGGCGGACTGCTCGGGCCGACGGTCCTGGCTCGGCTTCCTGTCCTCGGCGCAGGGCGGCTGGTGGTCGCAGCCGGGCCGCAGGCTGGCCGTCGCCGCGCTGGTGCCCACCGCCCTGGTGGGGCTGCTCTGGTTCCTGTCCAACCGGACGTGGAGCGCGTACGAGTCGCAGCGCCCGCTCACCGGCTCCGCACCGGACGAAGCCGATCCGGAGACCGGAGACGACCCGGGCGCCGCCGACGCGACCGCAAGCCGATCGGCCCTCGGCAGGCCGGGATTCTGGTACGGACGCCGGCTGGTCGCCCGATTGCGCGCCGCCCACACCGCGGCCGGATTCCTGACGGTCGCGGCGTCGGTCGCGGGAGCCGCGATCCGCCACGACCGCGCCGCCCCCGGTCCGGTGCCGGGTGTCCTCGGCGGGTTCATCGAGGTGGCGCTGGTCCTGGGCGCGCTCGTCGTGCTGTGGGTCGTCTGCCGACGGGGCCGCAGCGAGCGGCGCCTCGACAACCGACTCGACCGCGCCCTCATCACCTACCTGCCGGGTGCCGCCCTGACACTGCTCGTCCTCGCCGCGGTGTACGCCGCCTTGTCGCGTCCGGGCTGGGCGTCGGCGGGCGCCCTGCCGGGCCATGCGGCCTTCGGCATCGTCACGCTCGTCCAGGTACTGCTCGTCGTCCTCCTCGCCGCGGTGTCCCTCGGCCTGTACCGCCGCACTCCCGAGCCCCGCACGGTCCTGTACGGACTCGGCGGCCCGGTGGTGGCCATGCTCGCCTGCGCGCTCGGCGGCGTCATGACCGGCGGCGTCGCCCAGTGGGTCGCGGACTGGCTCGACGGCTCCGGCACCCCGGGCATGGCCGGTGCCCTCATCGAGGGCCCGCCGGTGCTGCTCAGCTGGCAGGCCGCGGTCATCCCGGTGCTGCTGGTGCTGCTGGTGATCCCGGGCATCCTGCTCCTCGTGCGCACCTGGCTCAAGGCCCGCGCCCTGGAACCGGAGGTGGACCGGGAGTACGGACCGAAGCAGCCCGATCCCGCCCGCACGCGGCAGATCGCCCGGATCCGCGCAACGGCGGCCCTCACCGACTCCGCGCCCTGGATCATCGGCCCGATCGCCGGTGCCGCGCTGCTGCTCGGCGCGGCTGCGGTCGGCGGTGCCTGGGCGAGCGGCAAGGTGCCCGGGGAGGCGATGAAGGGCAGCGGTCCGTTCGCCGAGGCCGTGGCCCGGGCCGCGCAGTCCACCGGTTCCTGGATGATCGGATTCGGCTTCATACTGTTCGTCACCTGGGGGAGGCGCGCCTACCGGGACGCCTCCGCACGGCGCACGATCGGCATCCTCTGGGACGTCGGCACGTTCTGGCCACGTGCCGCGCACCCCTTCGCACCGCCCTGCTACGCCGAGCGCGCCGTCCCCGACCTGGTGTCACGGATGTCCGGCTGGACCGGGCGCACCGGCGGCCGTCTCGTCATCTCCGGCCATTCCCAGGGCAGCGTCCTCGCCGCCTCCGCGGTGTGGCAGCTGCCCGCACGGACGCGAGGCCGTGTCGCCCTGCTCACCTACGGTTCGCCGATCGAGCGGTTGTACGGTCGCTGGTTCCCCGCCTACTTCGGTCCCGGACCGCTGCACGGTCTCCACCGCACCGTCCGCTGCTGGCGCAACCTCTGGCGGGCCACCGACCCGATCGGCGGCCGGGTCGGATTCGACGAGGTGCCGGGGGCCGCGGTGGACTGCGGGCCGCTCAAGGACCCCCTGGTCTACGGACGCACGCCCGAACATCCGCTGCCCGAACCCGTGCTGGGGCACTTCGACTACCAGGCCGATCCCGGCTTCGCCGAAGAACGAGCCGCGCTGCTGGACCGGCTCGGCCCGGTCCTGCCCCACCAGGCGGCGGCGGAGAAACCCGGGCCCGTGCCGTCCCGGAGCCCGTCGGGCGACCGCTGACCGAGCGGCCGCCCGACGGACGCTCAGGGCAGTTCCGGCAGATCCTCGGGATGGAGCAGGCTGAGGTCGTCCGTGCTCGGCTCGGCGAGCTGGGCGACCCGGCCCGCGTGCCGCTCCACCATCGCCTCGAAGGTCTGCCGCGCGGTGCGGCCGTTACCGAACGCCGGGCCCTTGGGAAGCTCGGCGAAGTACTTCAGCAGTGCCTCGCCGGACCCGGGGGCCAGGCTGTACTCGTGCTCGTCGGCCTGCTGCTCGACGATCCGGAGCAGCTCGGCGGGCTCGTAGTCGCCGAAGGTGATGGTCCGCGAGAACCGGGACGCCACACCGGGGTTGACGGTGAGGAACCGCTCCATCTCGTGGGTGTATCCGGCGACGATGACGACCACCGCGTCCCGGTGGTCCTCCATCAGCTTCACGAGCGTGTCGATCGCCTCCCGGCCGAAGTCGCGGCCGGAGTCCTCGGGGGACAGGGCGTACGCCTCGTCGACGAACAGCACCCCGCCGCGCGCCCGGTCGAAGGCATCCTGGGTCCGGATGGCGGTCGACCCGATGTGCTCGCCGACCAGATCGACGCGGGACACCTCGACCAGATGCCCCCGCTCCAGCACGCCGAGCGAGGCGAGGATCTCGCCGTACAGCCGGGCCACGGTGGTCTTGCCGGTGCCGGGGGAGCCGGTGAAGACGAGATGGCGCCGGACCGAGGCGGCTTTGAGCCCCGCCTCCCGTCGCCGACGGCCGACCTCGATCATGTCGGTGAGGGCACGCACCTCCCGCTTGACGCTGTCCAGGCCCACCAGGGCGTCCAGTTCCCCGAGAACCGTCTCCGAGTCTCGCGCCGGGGCGGCGGCCGGCACTTCGGCCGGGGCGGCGGCCGGATCCGCCGTTCGCGGCGCGGGAACCGCCCCGAGCAGAACGGGAGCGGCCGGCTGTGCCGCAGTGAGCACGGCGGGCGGCGACGGGACGGGGGAGCGCAGCGCGCTCTCGTCGCTGGTGCAGTCCTCCACGACCGGTCCCGCGTTCTGGCCGTCGCCGTGTGCGCCGCCCTCGGCGAACTCGTATCCGCCGCGGGCGCACCGCTCGGTGCGGCACCGGGTCAGCGTCGTACGGCATCCGTCCATCACGTGGAAGCCGTAGCCGTCGCTGCCGGTGACGCGGCAGCCGCGGAAGGTGCCGCGGCCCTCGGCGGAGACGTAGAAACCGGCCTCGGTGGGCGAGGCGACCGTGCAGCGCTCGATGACCGGATCGGCCCCCTTGGTGACGATGACCCCGGTCTGCACCGTGTCGACGGTGCAGTTGTTCAGCGTGCCGCCGCTGCCGTGATCGCGGAACCAGGCGCCGGTGGACGCCTCGCGGACCCGGCAGTCGTCGAGTTGGGCGGTCGCCCCGTCGCTCACCGACACCGCGGTGTTGCGGATCTGCGAGAGATCGCTGTCGACCACGTCGGCGCGCGAACCCCGGTCGAGCACGAAGATGGCGTCCGGCACGTCGTGGACCCGGCAGGAGTCCAGTATCACCGTGGCCCCGTCGCTCACCCAGACCGCCGGGTAGTCGCCCGTACTGTCATGGATCTCGCACTGGTTGGCGTCGACGCGGGTGCCCGGATCCCAGACCGAGAGGCCGTTGCGGCCGAACCGGCGCACCGCGGAGCGGGTCAGCGTGAGCACCGAACGGGAACGCAGGTCCACCGCGTTCTCCGGGATGTCGTGGATGTCGCAGTCGGCGAGGGTCAGTACGGCGTCGGTGTCGAGCGTGACTCCGTCCGCCGAGGTGCGGTGCACCGTGCAGTCGGTGAGATGGGCCGCCGCACGGGCGGAGACCTGTATCCCGCTGCCCTTGATCTCGTACACCTCGCAGCCGACGGCCTCCAGTCCGCTGCCCTCACCGGTGACGCTCAGCCCGGCTCCCGACGCGTGGTGGACCCGGCAGCGCTCCAGCCGCGGATGGGCGCCGTCACGCACCGAGACACCGGACTGCCCGGCCGAGACGACCTCGCACTGCTCGAACACCCCGCCCGCGCCGTCGAGCACGGCGATACCGGCCCCGGCCGGGTTGTCGACGGTGCAGCGGCGCACCGTCGGCCGGGCCGCGCCGCGCACCTCGATCCCGGCGGCCGAGCGCGTGACGATCCGCAGGTCGGCGAGGTCCGGTGCGCCGTCCTCGACGAGCAGTGCCGGGGCCGTCGAGTCCTGGCCCTCCACGTGCACGTCGGTCACGACGGCGGAGGCACGGACGGTCAACGGGACACCGTCGACCGGCGCGATCCGCACCGAGCCGACCGAGCCCTCCGGCCCGCGCAGCGTCACCGCGCGGTGCAGGACCAGGTTCTCCCGGTAGGTGCCCGGTGCGACGGTGAGGACGTCGCCGTCCGCCGCGGCCTCCAGAGCTGCGGTGAGGGAGGGGTACTCGCCTGTGCGGCGCCGCCACCGCGATGTGCCGGTGTGCGTCACCTGGACCGTGCCCTGTGCCATGGCGCTGCTGTGCCCCCACCTCGTGCGTGTGTGATGCCCCTGCCACCGGCCTCCGGGCAGCGGCGGACCTCGGGTCCGCCCCTCCCGGGGAAGCGTGCGGGCCGGTCCACCGTAGCGCGCGCGGCGGGCGGCAGTTGACCCGATCGGCTGCCGATCAGCTGCCGGTCCCGGTCCTGCCCCAGTCCGGACCGGCCTCGGCCCAGTCCCGGTCGATCCGTTCGTACCGGTTGCGGACCATGCGCCGCACGATCGGCCGACGGCCGCCCTCGACCGCTGCGGCGACGAGCAGCATCGCACCGACGCCGGCCAGCACCGCGTGCGTGCGGGCCGTCGCCGCGTCCATGGGACGGGGCACGGGGCGGCCCGCGCGATCCGTCCAGATCTCCACCGCGGCACCGGGTTCGGTCCGCCGGGACGGCGTGGTCACCGTGCCCCGGCGCTCCGTGCCGTCCGGGGCCGTCCAACGGGCCGTCACCGATGTCTGCGCGGCGCGTTCCGAGGACACCTCGGGGTCGGCGGCGGATCGGGGCGCCACCGGCGCGGTGCGCAGCACGATCGCCGTCGTGGCACGCCGCTCCGCCCGTTCGGCCCGCACCGTCCGCTGCAGGGCCTCGTCGGCGAGCGAGCCGCATGCCCAGCCCAGGGCCGGCGCCGCCGACAGCATGAGGAGCAGCGCGACGAGGGCCACCCATGCCTCGCGCCGGTCGGTGGCACGGCGCAGCGCGTTGCGCCGCCAGCGCCACACTCCCGCAGCCGCCCGCACCGTCCCGCCCCCCTTCCGTATCCGTCCTGGCCCGATACGGCACGCTTCATGCGTCGAAGCGCCGAAGAGGGCGCGACCGCACCCCGCATGACGTGCCGCCCACCCCTGCGGGTTCCTGCCGACGGACGCGGTTGACGGGCCGTCGGGTGCGCCCGACGGCCCGCGGAACGCCGAAGTCGCCGACGAGTCCCCATGGCTCGACGACGACCTCGGTTACGACCGTGCGACTCCCGCTCGGTACTTCTGACGGGTCAGTACCCCCGGCCCTGGTACGGGCGGTTGTACGGATCCTCGTAGGGCGAGGGTGCCGGGGCGGGGCGCGGAGCCGCCGGGCGCATCGCCTCGTACCCGGTGGTGGGCGCGGGCCGCTGATGCTGCTGCTGCGGCGGGTAGGGCGCCTGGTACCCGCCCCGGGGCGCGGCCGGCTGCTGCGGGATGTACGGTGCCGGGGCGTTGTGCAGCGGGGTGGGCTGCATCGGCGTGTATCCCTGCGGGGCCGGCTGCTGGTAGCCGTACGGCGGGCCGGGCTGGGAAGGGGCCGCCGGGAGAGCGGGTAGCGCCGCCGGCAGGGCTGGCAGATGGCTGTTGCCCGTGTCGTAGGCGGCGGGCACTCGGATCGGGGCGATCTGAGGGGTGCCCCGCTCCGCGACCAGGGAGTCGTAGATCGGAGTGTCGGGGAAGGACGACGCGGCGTAGTAGCCGCTGCCGAAGGTGGAGCGGGGGGACGTCATGCCACCTAAGTTAAGCCCACGACGCGCTGGTTGGGGAGCCTGGTAAGAGGGTTGTTTTGCGTGTTGTGGGTGAACCTCGTTCCCCAATGCGAGCGAACTTGGCAAAAAGGGGCATCGAAGGGTGTTGGGATCATGTAAAGAGGCGTGTTCCGGGGGTTACCGGAAGATCACCGGATGTCGACGACTCCGTTGCGCGGCTGCGGCCGCCGGGGCATTAGGTTGGCGGAGAAAGGCCTTCGGGCAGCCGGACTCGCGATGGGGGCGAGCATGACCATGCTAAAAGGCGCCAATGTTCCGGTGGCGGCTCGGGCCGTAGGGGTCGAATTGGGGTGGCGCACCTCTCCGGCGGCCCCGGATGTGGACGGCTCGGCGCTGCTGCTCGTATCCGGAAAGGTGCGCGGCGACGCCGACTTCGTCTTTTACAACCAGCCCGTCCACGCTTCCGGCTCGGTGCGTCACGAGGGCAAGCGGGCCGTCGGCGACACGGTGACCGACCGGCTCGCGGTCGACCTGGCGCGGGTCGAGCCGGACATCGAGCGCGTGGTCCTCGCGGCCTCCGCCGACGGCGGTACCTTCGGGCAGGTCACGGGGCTGTACGTGCGGATCACGGACGCGGCGGACGGTTCGGAGATCGCCCGCTTCGACAGCACGGACGCGACCGTCGAGACCGCGTTCATCCTCGGCGAGCTCTACCGGCGCCAGGGTGCCTGGAAATTCCGCGCCGTCGGCCAGGGATACAGCACCGGCCTCGAAGGTCTCGCGACGGACTTCGGTATTTCCGTCGATGAACCGCAGCGGCCCCAGCCCAATCAACAACCTCAATCGCCGCGGCACCCCCAGCATGCGGCGCGCATTGACCAACTTCCCCCGCCTCCGCCGGTACTTCCGCCCATGCCCGCGGCGACACCTCCGACACCTTCCGCACCGCCCGTCCCCACGCCCGTGCGTCTGACCAAGGTGACGCTCACCAAGCAGGCTCCGTCGGTCTCGCTCGCCAAACAGGGCGGTACTTCCGGAGTCCTCCGGGTGAATCTCAACTGGCAAGTCCGGAAACAGTTCACGGGCTGGGGTCGCAAACTCGGCAGGGCGGTCGCCAATCACGCGGATCTCGACCTCGATCTCTGCGCGCTCTACGAACTCGCCGACGGCCGCAAGGGGGTTGTGCAGGCACTGGGGAACGCGTTCGGCGCGCTCCACCAGCCCCCCTACATCCACCTCGACGGCGACGACCGCACCGGCGCCGTCGCCACCGGCGAGAACCTCACGGTCAACCTCGACCAGAAGGACAAGTTCCGCCGCGTCCTGATCTTCGTCACCATCTACGAGGGCGCCCGGAGCTTCGCCGACCTCCACGCGACCGTCACTCTCCAGCCCCAGCACGGAGCCCCGATCGACTTCTCGCTCGACGAATGCACGGTCCCGTCCACCGTCTGCGCGCTCGCGCTCCTCACCGGCAACGGCGGGGACCTCACCGTGCAGCGGGAGGCCCGCTACCTCGTGCCGCAGCGCGGAGTCAGCCCGCAGCGCACCGTCGACTACGCATACGGGTGGGGAATGAACTGGACCCCCGGCCGCAAATGACCCCCCGGACGTCCGGCCGGTGCTGCCGCCCCCGGCCCACGGCCGGTCCGCTCACCGGTCCGGCGCGGCCTCGGGACGGGCGTACGTGCGCCCCTTCCAGGCCGCGCCCCGGCCCCGGTGGTGCCGCACCGCCGAGTCGACCGTCATCAACAGGTACAGCGCGGCGGTGAACGGCAGCAGCGGGGCCCACCACAGCGACTGGCGGTAGTGGTTCAGCATCGGCAGGTACGTCCCGGCCATCACCGCCCACGCCGACCCGCCCGCCCATGCGGCCACCGGGTCACCGCCCAGCAGCCCGGCGGCGAGCGCGACCGGCGGCACCAGGTACACCAGGGCGAGGCCCAGCACCGTTCCCAGGAGCAGGAACGGACTGTGCCGCAGCTGGGCGTACGCGCTCCGCGACACCATCCGCCACAGATCCGCCAGGCACGGGTACGGCCGCACGCTGTCCACCCGCTCTGCGAGCCCCAGCCAGATCCGCCCGCCGCTGCGTCGCACCGCCCGCGCCAGCGACACGTCGTCGATCACCGCATGCCGGATCGACTCGGGCACCCGCGCCCGGTCCGCGGCCACGGTCCGCAGCAGCACGCAGCCGCCGGCCGCCGCGGCCGTGCGCGCCCCCTCCCGATTCACCCACCGGAACGGGTAGAGCTGCGCGAAGAAGTACACGAAGGCGGGGACCACCAGCCGTTCCCACCCGCTCGACACCCGCAGCCTGGCCATCTGCGAGACCAGGTCGTACCCGCCCGACACGGCGGAGGCGACCAGCTCCCGCAGGCTGTCCGGCTCATGCGCGATGTCGGCATCCGTCAGCAGTAAGTACTCCGGGGTCCTGGCCCGGGCCAGGACCATCCCGTGCCGCACGGCCCAGAGCTTGCCCGTCCAGCCCGGCTCCGGCTCGCCCGGCGACACCACCGTCACCGGCAGACCGCCGTACCGCACGGACAGCGCACGGGCGACGTCCCCGGTCCCGTCCTTGCTGCAGTCGTCGACGAGGAAGATCTCCGCGGTTCCCGGATAGTCCTGTGCGAGCAGCGACGGCAGACTCACCGGGAGCATGTCTGCTTCGTCACGTGCGGGCACCACGATCGCCACCGACGGCCAGCGTTCCGGCGGCTCGCGGCGCGGCAGTCTCTGGTCGGTCCGCCAGAAGAACCCCTGTCCCAGCAGCAACCACACCCACGCGGCCAGCGAACCCACGGCGATCCAGGCAATGGCACTCATTCGCCGCAGTCTGCACCACTGAGGAGGAATCGCAAGGGCGGTCGACTATGGTGACCGGGTGAAGATCGCGCTCATGGACTCCGGAATCGGCCTGCTCGCGGCCGCCGCCGCGGTACGCAGGCTCAGGCCCGACGCCGACCTGGTGATCTCCTCCGACCCCGACAGCATGCCCTGGGGACCGCGCACCCCCGAGGACCTGACCGGCCGCGCGCTGGACGTGGCCCGTGCGGCCGCCGCCCAGCGGCCCGACGCGTTGATCGTCGCCTGCAACACGGCCACCGTGCACGCCCTGCCTGCGCTCCGCGCCGAGCTGGAACCCACGCTGCCGGTCATCGGCACCGTCCCCGCCATCAAGCCGTCCGCCGCCGGCGGCGGGCCGGTCGCGATCTGGGCCACGCCCGCCACCACCGGCAGCCCGTACCAGCGCGGACTCATCCGGGAATTCGCGGGCTCCGTCACCGTCGCCGAGATCCCGTGTCCGGGGCTCGCCGACGCCGTCGAACATGCGGACGATTCGGCTGTCGACCGGGCCGTCGCCGCGGCCGCCGCACGCACTCCGCGCGATGCCCGGGCCGTGGTTCTGGGCTGCACCCACTACGAACTCGTCGCCGAGCGCATCCGCGCCGCCCTGCGGGAGCACGGCCTGCCGCCCGTCGCCCTGCACGGATCCGCCGGCGCCGTCGCAGCCCAGGCACTGCGCCGAATCGGGGAGGCACCCGCCCCGTCGGCCCAACCGGTCGGAAGTCTCACCGTGCTCCTCGGCGGACGCACCGCCGACCTGCCGCAGGCCGCCCTGAGCTACGCCGAGGGGCAACTGCTGGCGGCCGCCGCCCCCGCCCACTGACCCCCTCACGGCCCGTCCGGGCAGTCCCGGCGTGCGGTCCCCTGAGTACGCTGCTTGACATGAGGGACCACCCCCGAAAACCGAGGCACACCGGAGCCGAACCCCACTCCGACGTCTGGATCGGACGGGCCACCAACCGGGTCCAGTGGGTGCTCGCCGCCGCCGGCGCCGCCTGCCTGGCGCTCGGGGTCCAGCTGGCCGTCACCTCCAACTGGACCACCGGGATCGCCCCGCTGCTGATGTCCGTGATCGGCTGTGTGGCCGCCGGACTGCTCATGCTCTTCGGCACCCTCGCCTTCGTGAACGTGGCCGTCAGGGTCGACGGCGACGCCCTGGAGGTGCGCTGCGGCCACATGGGCCTGCCCCGCCGCCGGATCCTGCTGGCCCACGTCGTGGGCGCGGACTTCGCGCCCCGGGTCACCCCGCGCCAGTGGGGCGGATGGGGCTACCGCTGGCGTCCGGAACAGGGCACCGCCGTGGTGGTCCGCAGGGGCGAGGGCCTGGTGCTCCGGCTCGGCGACGGCCGGACGTTCACCATCACGGTCGACGACGCCGAGGCGGGCGTGCGGTTCATCCGCGAGCGCCTGCGCCTGTCGGGGACCGGCGCGGCAGCCGGGACCTGACGCCGGGCACGGCCGCCGGCGCCCCCGGAACCCGCCCGCCGGGCGGCGGTCCCGGGCCGAGGACGGTCCGCATCCTCGGGGGACGGCGCCGAATCGACTCGGCGCACACGGCCTCCTCGCGGACGGGGCTGCTCGGCGCACAGCCGATGACCGTAGACTCCGCCGGGTGAGCGCCACCATCACCCCAGTCGACGACCCGCAGCAGCCCGCACCGCCCCCCTCGTCCGGGGCCGGACGGCTCGCCCCGCGGCTCGTACGGCCCGCAGCCGCCGTCGTCTCGGGCGTGCTGCTGTACCTGAGCTTCCCGCCGCGGCCCCTGTGGTGGCTGGTCCTGCCGGGATTCGCCCTGCTCGGCTGGGTGCTGCACGAGCGCCGCCTGCGCGCCGGGTTCGGCCTCGGCCTCCTCGCCGGGCTGGGATTCATGCTGCCGCTGCTGCACTGGACGGGCGAGGAGGTCGGCCCGGTGCCGTGGCTGGCGCTCGCCGCCGCCGAGGCATTGTTCATCGCGGTCGGCTGCATGGGGATCGCCGCCGTCTCGCGCCTCCCGTGCCGGCCGGTGTGGGCCGCGGCGGTCTGGGTCCTCGACGAGGCGATCCGGGCCCGGGTCCCGTTCGGCGGCTTCCCCTGGGGAAAGATCGCCTTCGGCCAGGCGGACGGTGTGTTCCTGCCGCTCGCGGCCGTGGGCGGCACACCACTGCTCTCCTTCGCCGTGGTGCTGTGCGGCTTCGGTCTCCACGAGGTGGTGCACCGGATCCGCGCCCACCGCGGCACCCGTGAGGTGCCTCGGGCAGCCGTGGCCGCCGCCGCGGCGACCGTCCTCGTCCCCGTCGCCGGTGCCTTCGCCGCCCTGCCGCTCGTGGACGACTCGGCCGAGGACGGAACCGCTACCGTCGCCGCCGTCCAGGGCAACGTGCCGCGGCTCGGACTCGACTTCAACGCCCAGCGCCGTGCCGTCCTCGACAACCACGCCCGCCGCACCGAGGAACTCGCCCGGGACGTGAAGGCGGGCAGGAAGCCGCAGCCCGACTTCGTGCTGTGGCCGGAGAACTCCTCCGATCTCGACCCCTACCGGAACGTCGATGCCCGCATCGTGATCGACGAGGCGGTGAAGGCGATCGGCGTCCCCACCGTGGTCGGCGCGGTGCTCGACCCCGACACCGGCAAGCTGCGCAACTCACTCATCCGGTGGGACCCGGACAAGGGGCCCGTCGAGACCTACGACAAACGCCACATCCAGCCGTTCGGCGAGTACATCCCCATGCGGTCCGTCGCACGCCTCTTCAGCTCCGACGTGGACCGGGTCCGGCGGGACTTCGGACCGGGGAAGGAGGTCGGCGTCTTCGACCTGTCCGGCACCTACACGGGACTCGTGACCTGCTACGAGGCCGCGTTCGACGACGCCGTGCGGGACACCGTCGAGCACGGCGCCCAGCTGATCGCCGTGCCCAGCAACAACGCCACCTTCGGGCGCAGCGAGATGACCTACCAGCAGCTCGCCATGTCCCGGGTACGGGCCGTGGAGCACAGCAGGTCCGTCGTCGTCCCCGTCACCAGCGGGGTGAGCGCGATCATCCGGCCCGACGGGACCGTCGTCCGCAAGACGAAGCTCTTCACCCCGGACGTGCTCGTCGACGAGGTGCCGCTGCGGTCCTCGCTGACCCCCGCGACCCGCCTGGGCGCGCTCCCCGAGGGCGTGCTCGCACTGATTGCCGCGGCGGGACTCGGCTGGGTCGCCGTCCGTTCGGTACGGCTGCGGCGCGCCCGTTGACCGTCGTGTCGTGGCAGGGGCAGCGCATGAGGGCTGTCCCGTAATCCCCGACGGGCGCGCAACATCCCCGACGGGCGCGCAACGACAGCTGCTTCCCCGGGCTCCCGGCTGCGCTCGCGCAGGGGAGGCCCCGTTCCTCGCCGCATTGTCGGGACGTCCGCACACATCCGGTATGCGGACGTCCCTCCGCCTCGCGATGCACCGCACCCGACGCCGCGCACCGATCTGCCACGGGACAGCCCTTACGACCTGGGGAGTAATTGGGCTCGACGTCGCGGCTGCCGTGCTGGACGACGTTCCTTCTGCTGAGCCCTATTGCTTCTTGGGTCGCGACTTCGAGGCCGCCCAGATCAGTTGCAGCTGCCCGATCTCAGCGACGTTCTTCATCAGCTCGGCGTTCAGCCAGGCGATCATGTGTCCGATGGTGTTGTCCGGAGGGGTCTGCCACGGCAGCGTGGAGGCGGCGTCCAGATCGGCGTCGGTGAGTTTGTCGAGGACCGCTAGCCACTGGGTACGCAGATCCTGTAGCCAGGCCACGGTCGCCGGTCCGTTGCCGGGCCAGGTGAAGTCGGTACGCTCCCGGGGCGTACGTCCCTGTGCGTGATCGATGGCAGTGCTCCACCACCAGCCGATGTGCCAGCTCACCCAGCCGATGGTGGGAACCGGAACGGGGTCGGGCTCGGTGTTGGCCCAGTCCGGCAGCCAGTTCCCGGCGGCGTCCGGGCGCACTGTCCAAGTCAGGTCAGTGGGCTCCCACAGAAAGGCCTCGGGTGCGAGCCGCTCCAAGTGGTACTCGAACAGTGACCAGGTCATGTCGAACTGCCAGCGCAGTAACTCACGGCGGGGATTCCTCATCGTTCGATCCTCGCATGGTGCCCTGGAGGGCAGCCGTCACGTCGCCTGGCGTGGTGCATCAGGGTGTCACGGTGTAGCGCGCAGCAGACCCATCGCGTGAGATGAATCCGCGCGAGCGTCGCGGGCGAATGCGAGCACGTCAGATCAGGCCGTGACGGAGAAGGGCCGTACGGGTTAGGTGAGTTGTGAAGCTGACCTGGGCCCGTACAGCCTGCTCCCATCCTGCCCTGTCCGGGGTCTCCCGCGCACATTTCGGCGATTTGCTCCAAGAACTCGCGCCCAGGTGGACGGCGGTCCGCGAGTCCGCGTTGCATGAGCGGCGCGGGGGTGCCCGGCGCCGGGCGGCTGGGGCGGGCCGTAAGCAGAAGCTGGTCTTCCCCGACCGGCTGCTGGCCACCCTCGTCCACTTGCGGCTCGGGCTTCCGCATGCCGCCCTGGCCGAGCTGTTCGATGTCGATCGCTCCACCATCTCCACTGCGATCCGCGAGGTCCGGCCGCTGCTCGCGGCCCGTGGCTTCGCCGTCCCCGACCGGCGCGGCCTGCGCCTGCGGACCTTGGAGGATGTCTTCGCCTACGCCGAAGCCGAAGGCGTCGACCTCCGCATCGATGGCACGGAAGTCCAGGTCAGACGTCCCAAGGCCGGGCGCGCCGGACGTAAGGCGTTCGTCTCCGGCAAGAAGAAGCAGAACACCATCAAGACGACTACGTTCAGCGATCACCAAGGCCGTACCCTGTTCTCCGGCGTGACGCGGCCGGGCCGCGTGCACGACCAGACCGCCGTGCGCACCGAGGGCATCGCCGAGCAATTCCGCCTCCGCCCAAATGTGAAAGTTGAGGTGGACGAGGGCTACCGCGGCTTGGCCAACGAATTCCCACACCAGGTCAGCGCTCCGCCGAGGAAGCCGAAGGACGACGTGTGTGACGGCGAGAGGCGGGCCTGGCGTGAACAGCGACGCAGGCAGTCCTCGGCTCGGATCTGTGTGGAGCACACCAATGCCGAGTACAAGCAGTGGCGCCCGCTCCAGCGCTACACCGGACGGCGTGAGGACTACGACGAGACCCACCGCGCCATCGCCGGTCTGGTCTCCGACCGCTCCGCCCGCAGGGCAACCCGCCGCAGGACGAGTACCGAGCTGGTGCCCGTCCGCACGACGACCTGCTGATCACCCGACAGCCAAACCCCCAGGCCAGCACGTCCCGATCCCAATTGTCCCCGTGATCGTTAGGGTCGGACGCATGGCAACTCCTGATTTCATCCGCCGGATCCGCGCCACCGCGGGCAACCAGCTGCTCCTGCTGCCGGGCGTGACCGCCGTGGTCTTCGACGACGGGGGCAGAGTGCTTCTGGGCCGACGTGCCGACACCGGCAAATGGGCCCTGGTCGGCGGCATCTGCGAGCCGGGCGAACAACCGGCGGCCACCGCGGAGCGTGAGGTGTACGAAGAGACCGGCGTGCACTGCGTGGCCGAACGCGTGGTGCTCACACAGGCCCTGGCGCCGGTCCAGTACGCCAACGGCGACCACTGTCAGTACCTGGACGTCACGTTCCGCTGCCGGGCAACGGGCGGTGAGGCGTGCGTCAACGACGACGAGTCGCTGGAGGTGGGCTGGTACCCGGTGGACGCGTTGCCGCCGCTCGACGAGTTCTCCCTCCTGAGGATCAAGCAGTCCATGACCGACGAGCCCACCTGGTTCGAACCCACCGCCCGGCCGTGACCGCGCTGCCCGTCGCCCGCCCCGGCGACGGGCACCGTCGCATCCGGTGACCGCATGCGGGCGAACGGCTCGCCGGGCGGTTCCCGCCGTCGGCCGCGCACCGTCCGCCGACCCGGACCACCGTGCCGTCGGTGTCGACGATCACGAGCCCGTCGGGCCGGGCGGAACGGCACGCGGGTCCGGCACGGCAGGGCAGCGGTTCCCCGTCCCGCGGCCGGTGGCCGCCGGACGGGGAACCGGTCACGCGCCGCGGCCGAAGCCGTACGCGGTCCGAGGTGCCTCTGCGGGACGTCCCTCAACTCGGGGGCATCAGGACGGTGTCGACGAGGTACACGGTGGCGTTCGCCGTCCGGATGTCGCCGCAGACGATGTTCGCCTTGTCGTTGACCTTGAACGACTCACCCGACCCGGAGGTCTTGAGCATCGAGCCCTCCATGGTCTTGAAGCTTCCGTTCGGAAGCTGGCTGGAGGTCACGGTCTTGTCCACGACGTGGTACGTCAGGACCTTCTTGAGCTTTGCCTTGTCCTTCAACAGGGCGGCGAGCTCCGTCTTGGGGACCTTGTCGAAGGCCGCGTTGGTCGGTGCGAACACCGTGATGTGCTTCGCGTCGTCGAGCTTGGTGGTGAGGCCCGCGTCCTTCAGCGCCAGTGCCAGCTTGGTCAGTTGAGGGTTGGTCGCGGCGGCCCTGGCCACGCGCTCCTTGGACATCGCGTCGATGCTGCCCTTGCCGTTCTTCGGGAGCGAGGAGCAGCCGGGCCCGAACGGGCTCGGCGTTCCCGACGCGTTCGCGGCGACGGGCACCGCGTCATCGGCGAGTGCGTGTGGGGCGAGAACACCCAACGACAGGGGTAGCACCGTCGCGGCGGCGACGGACGCGACGACGGTGCGTGCGTGGAGTGCCTGCATGTCGGTTCCTCATTCCCTCGGGATGGAGGTCCGCGCGGCTTCCACCGGAAACCGACGGGCCGAGGACGGTGGCCGGCCGCCGGACGGGATGTCCGCACCGCTCCGGCACGCTCGCTCGGGCCACCGGGTCAAGCCTAGGCAGCAGTGGGCGGGATCTGCATCCGGTGGCGGACGGACCCCTCGTCCGACCGGGTGCGCGGTGCGGCGTGTCGGTTGGCCCCGGGCGACCGCGCGGTGATCATCCGTTGCGGGAGCACACGACGCGGGAGAAGGGCCGGTGATGGACGGGGCGAGGCCGGGAGGCGGCGGCATCCGCCGTCGCACGGGCCGCGTGTATCGCGCCCTGGCGGCGGCCATGGCCCTCTGCGCCCTGTCGGCCGTCGGCTGTTCCCCCGACCCCGGTCCGACTTCCGGTCCCGGCACGACGGGCACGCCACGCACGGAGCTGTCCCGTTGCCATAGCACCGTGGTGGGCGTGGCGCACCCCGACGACGACCTCTTCTTCCTGAACCCGGAGATCCTGCGGACGATTCGCGGGAACTGCCCGGTGCACACCGTGTACCTGACCGCGGGGAACGGCGCCGTTCAAAACCGCCTGAAGGCACTGGAGTACGTGGACCGCAGAGAGTACGGGGTACGGTCGGCCTACGCGTCCATGGCGGGGGCCGCCGACGACTGGAGACAGTCCGATGTGCGGTCCGACGGAGTTCGGATCAGATCCTTCCTGCTGGCCGGCCGGCCCCGGGGCGCCGAGGTCCGGCTCACCTTCCTCGACCTCCACGACGGGCTTCCGCACGGCCAGGAGGCCGACAGCGTGCTCAGGCTCTACGACGGGAGCAGACGGAGCGTCCACGGGTTCCTCGGGGACGTGAGCTACGACGAGGAGCGGCTGCTCGCCACGCTCTCCGCCCTGGTGCGGGACAGCCGTGCGGACCGCATCCTGACCATGGATTACGACAACGCGTCGTTCGCGTTCGGCCTCGGCGGAGGCGTCGACCACAGCGACCACGGCATCACGGCGCGTTACTTCAGGAGGGCGGGCTACGCACTCGGAGTCCCGGTGACGGGCTACCTCGCCTACACGATGTCGCCGATGAAGGCGAATCTCACCTCCGCGCAGGCAGCCGACAAGGAACGGGTGGCACGTTGGTACATCGCCAGGCGCCGGTGCCGCGCCACCGGATGGTGCGCGAACGTGCCGCCCTACAGCGGCCCGCTCCAGGAGGACTGGAAGTTGTGGCTCCACCGGCAGTACGTGCAGGTCCACCGAGCTCCGCGGCCCGGTGAGATCCTCGGGGACATCGGCCGGACCACGTACCACACAGGCCCGGATCCGGCACAGTGCCTCGACGCGTCGACCGGTTCGGCACGGCCCGGAGAAGTCCGCATCCGCGCCTGCGACGGATCCGCCGGCCAGCGATGGCGGACCGGGCACGACGGCGCCGTCGGACCGAAGAGCGCGCCGGGTTCCTGCCTCACCGCCACCGGCGCCGACGTCCGGCTCGAACCCTGCCGCGGCGGCGCGGAGCAGCGGTGGACCCGTGTGCCGTGGAAGAGCCCGACCTGGAAGCGTACGGCCTGGCGCATCGAGGGCGGCGGTCGTCGCTGCCTCTACCAGGACGACCGCGAACTCCCGTCCCGTTGGAACGGCCGGGACCATCCTGCCCCGCAGCTGACCCTCGCCGACTGTTCCGGCCCGGCCCGGCCGGAACAGTACTGGCAGTGGGGCACCTGACGGATCGCGCGCGGGCGCGGCCGTGGAGCGGTCCTCGGGCGGCCATGTCCCGGCCCCCACCCCGGGCGGGCGGAATCGGCGTGTGCCGGGGCACGGCACGAGCGTCCGCCGTCGGAGCGCGGGAGCCGAGCGTATTGCTGCTCCAGCAGCTTTCGCCCGGTGCAGTAGCTTGCCAAGGCCCCCCTGGAACACGCGCCGTCGCGCGGCGGAACGACCGGAGGATTCCCTCATGCCCCGAGAGGCGCCCTACCTCGCAGTGGCCGACGCACTGCGTGCACGCATCCTCGCGGGGGAGTGGGGGACCGGGGCACGTCTGCCCTCCCGCATACGGCTCGCCGAGGAGTACGGGGTCGGACGCAACGTCGTGCAGAGGGCCGTGGACCGTCTGATCATCGACGGCCTCCTCGAAGGACGCGCGGGATCGGGCACCTACGTCAGCACACCGCGCGAACGCCTGCGGCTGGTCCGCTCGCGGCACCGTGAACGCCGGGCCGGTTCCTCCCCGTCGTTCGGCGCGAGGGAGCGGGGCAGTGCCGACGCCTGGGACGCGCACAGCCAGGTTCGCGTCCCCGCCCCCGAGGCGATCGCCGAGCGGCTGGCCATCGGTCCCGGGGACCTCTGCGTCCGCACGTACTACGAGTTCCTCGCCGACGGGCGGCCCGTCCAACTCTCCGAATCCTGGGAGCCGATGGCGATCACGGACGGAACGCCGGTCGTGCTGCCCGAGAGGGGGCCCCTGGCGGGAAAGGGGGTGGTCGAGCGCATGCGCTCCATCGGTGTGGTCGTCGAGACCGTGGTCGAGGTGCCGCGCCCGGCCCGTGCCACCCGGGCCCAGGCGAACCTGCTGGGCATCGGCATGGGGGATCTCGTGCTGCGGATCGAGCGGACCATCCACGACATCGACGGACGCCCGGTGGAAACGGCCGACATGGTCATACCGGACGCGTGCCGGGAAGTGGTCTACGAGTTCGGGGCCGACCGGCCGCAGCGGTCGGGGCAGGAGAGCGACACCTCCACGCCGAACCACGGGGGACCCACGTGCCCAAGGCATTGAGGACCGGACTCCTGCGCGAGCGGGACTTCGGGCGGCTCTTCGCCGCCACCGCGCTCGGTCAACTGGGCGACCGCATCACCTTCCTGGCGTTGCCGTGGGTGGCCATCGCGGCATTGGACGCCGACGAATTCCAGGTCGGACTCCTGGCCGCGACGACGACGGCGGGCTCGCTCCTGGTCGGGCTGCCCGCGGGCGCGTGGGTGGACCGAACCCGCAAGCGATCGACGATGATCGGCGCGGATCTCGCTCGCGCGCTGCTCCTCTCGACGATCCCCGCGGCCTGGTGGGCGGACCTCCTCACCATCCGGTGGCTCTACGCGGTCGCCCTGGTCCACGGAGTGCTGACGGTCTTCTTCGACGTCGCCCACGTCAGCTACCTCCCGCACCTGGTGGGCCGCGGCAGGCTGGTCGAGGGGAACGCGAAGCTCTCGGCGGTGCGCTCGGTGACGAGTATCGGCGGACCCGCGATGGCCGGGCCGCTGATCGGCCTGGGCGGAGCCCCCGTGACGCTCCTGGTGAGTTCGGCCGGAATGGCCGTGTCGGGGCTGCTCGCGGCCACCATCCGCGCACGCGAACGGAAGCCGGAGCGCAGTGAGCGGCGTCGGCTGGGGCGAGAGATCAAAGAGGGGCTGATCTTCGTCCTCCGGTCCCCCGTACTTCGTGCGATCGTGCTGGGGGATGCGGTCTTCAACTTCTTCCTGGCCCTGTACCAGGCCGTGCTACTGGTCTTTCTGGAACGGGAGGCCGGTATCGGGTCCTTCGGGACCGGTCTCGTCCTGTCGGGAATGGGGTGCGGTGCCCTGCTGGGCGCACTGTCGGCGACGAGGGTCTCGAAGCGGGTCGGGCAGGGTCGCGTCATCTGGGTCGCGATCCTGGTCACCTGCCCGTCGACCGCCCTGATGCCGTCGGCACGACCGGGGTGGAGCTTGTGCGTGGCCGCGGTCGGACTCGCGGCTCTTTCGATGGGCGGGGTCGTCCGTGTCGTGGCCCAGTCGAGTCTTCAACAGGCACTCACACCGGATCGGCTTCTGGGCCGGATGAGCGCGACCGCTCGATTCGTGTCCTGGGGCGGGATTCCGTTGGGCGGGCTGTTGGGCGGGGCCTCGGGTTCCCTGTTCGGAGCGGCGGCCACGCTGTGGATCGGCGCGGCCGGCATGACGCTGAGTTTCCTGCCCGCCTTCCTCTCGCCCCTGCGCCCCACGCGCACATGGCCCGCGGAACATGCCCCGACCCACCCGACGGGGCTGCCGAAGGAGCCGATGGACGACGCGGACCTGTGCTGACGGCCGTCGTCCGCGGCGCGTCGGGGCCCGGGCCGGGGGATGCGACAGGTCGAAGTCGGCGATGGACGGGCCGACGACCGGCGCGATGCGGGACCATGCGCATCAGGACCGCGCACCAGTCGTTCGTCCCTCGCCGATTCACGTCGGCGCACCGTCGTCAAGGAGGGCTCCGATGTCATCTTCCCCGTCCGCGCCACGGACCGACCGCACGCAGCGGACCGTCGCCGCTGTGCATGCCGCCCCGGTGTTCATGGACACCGAGGCGACCGTCGACAAGGTCATCGGATTCGTCGAACGGGCCGGCCGGGAGGGCATCGACCTCCTGGTGTTCCCCGAGACCTTCGTACCGGGCTACCCGTACTGGATCGAGGCATACGCGCCGTTGGACCAGCAGAGCGCCAACGCCGCCTACGCCGGTGCCTCCGTCGAGGTGGCCGGACCACAGATCGCCCGGGTCCGGTCCGCGTGCCGCCGCGCCGGGGTCGGTACGGTCCTCGGCGTCAGCGAACGGCTCCCCGGTACCCGCACCTGTTTCAACAGTCAGGTCTTCATCGACCCCGACGGCAGTCTTCTCGGCGTGCACCGCAAGCTCCAACCCACCTATGCCGAACGGATCGTGTGGGCTCAGGGCGGTGGTTCGACGCTCGGCGTGTTCGACAGCGCGCTGGGCCGGATCGGCGGACTTGCCTGCTGGGAGCACACCATGAACCTGGCCCGACAGGCCCTGATCGCCCAGGGCCAGGAGATCCACGCGGCGGCCTGGCCCGGGCTGTCCACCATGGCGGGCTTCGAGGCCGTCGCCGACATCCAGATCGACGCCATGATGAAGACCCACGCACTCACCGCCCAGACCTTCGTCGTCTCCGCCGGCAACCCGGTGGACGCGACGTGCCTGAGCTGGATGGAGTCGGCCATGGGCCCCCAGAAGCACATCACCGAGGGCGGCGGCTGGTCGGCCGTGATCCACCCCTTCACCCAGTACCTGGCCGGACCGCACACCGGTCCGGAGGAGCGGCTCGTCACCGCCCGGATCGACCTCGCCGACCTCGACGCCGTCAAGGTCTGGGTCGACTCCCGCGGCCACTACGCACGACCGGAGATCCTCGGCCTGCGCGTCGACCGCCGCCCGCTCTGGCACGACGAGGGCCGCCGCGAGTGGCCCGCCGCCCCGGACGACGACACCGAGCGGCCCGCGAGCGGAACCGACTGAGCGCGGAGCGCGGGCGGCACCGCGACGCGGGCCCGGTGCGCCCGACGCCCCGCCGATGCCGTTCCGAACGCAGCGATGCAGTTGCCCGGCGCGGGCGGAAGTACCGGGGCTCGGTCCGCATGGCCGAAATCCCCGCCTTCCGCGGCGCGATCGTCGAATCCGTCCTCGCGGCCGCCCGCCGTGGAACGCCGTCCCCGGCCGGGCGGCGGTCCACCGCTCAGACCGGCAGGCGCGGCACGCTCTCGACGAGCCGACGGGTGTACGGGTGCGCGGGCGCACCCAGCACCTGTGCGGTCCCGCCCAGCTCGACCAGGCGACCGCCCTCCAGGACCGCCGTCCGTTCGCACAGCGAGGCGACCACCGACAGGTCGTGGGAGACCATGACGAGCGTCAGACCGCGCTCCTCCTTCAACTCCTCGATCAGCTCGACGACCTTCACCCGGGTCGTGACGTCGAGTGCGCTGACCGGCTCGTCGGCGATCAGCACCCGCGGATCGCACACGGTCGCCCGGGCGATGGCGATGCGCTGGCGCTGCCCGCCGGAGAACTCGTGGGGATACCGGCCGGCGGCGTCGGCGGGCAGGCCGACCTGCTCCAGGGCCCGGGCCACCTTCGGCGCGGCGGTGGCGCGGGTGTCGATGCCGAGCGAACGCAGCGGTTCGGACACGATGGCACCGATGCGCCGCCGCGGGTCCAGCGACGAGTACGGGTCCTGGAAGACACACTGCACACCGCGCCTGAAACGCCGCATCTGCCCGCCGTCGCGCGGCCTCAGCTCCTCGCCGTCGAACCGGACGGTGCCGGAGCCCGGGCGGGCCAGCCCGAGCAGCAGGCGCAGCAGCGTGGTCTTGCCGGCCCCCGACTCGCCGACGAGGGCCAGACTCTGCCCGGTCCCGACGGCGAGGGAGATGTCCTCGACGACCGGCGAGGCGCTTCCCCGGTAGCCGAAGGAGACTGCGTCCAGCTCCAGTACGGGCGTCATCACGCGCTCCTCGGGTCCAGGGCCGATTCCAGTTGCCGTGCGCTCGCCACCAGCGCCCGGGTGTACTCCTCGCCGGGGGTGCGCACGATCTCGCGGACGTCACCCTCCTCCACCGCCCGGCCGTCCTTCATGACCAGCACCCGGTCGGCGACCTTCGCGACGACCGCGAGATCGTGGCTGACGAAGAGGATCGCCATATCCCGCTCCCGCACCAGCGAGTCGAGCAGGCCGAGCATGTCGGACTGCACGGTGACGTCGAGGGCGGTGGTCGGCTCGTCCGCGATGAGCAGCTGCGGATCGCAGGCCAGTGCCATGGCGAGCGCGACGCGCTGGCGCTGCCCGCCGGAGATCTCGTGCGGGAAGGCACGGGCGATGCGGTCGGGCTCGGGCAGCCGTACCTGCTCCAGGGCGTCCACGACGGCCCGCCGCAGCGCGGCGCCCTTCAGACCGCGCCGCCTGCCCAGCGGTTCGGCGACCTGCCGGCCGACGCGCATCAGCGGGTCGAGCGCGGTGAGCGGCTCCTGGAAGACGACGGAGGCGTCCCGGCCGCGCACCTTCGTGAGCCGCCTCTCGTCCGCGCCCACGATCTGGGTACCGGCTAGCTCGACACTGCCGG
Source organism: Streptomyces sp. NPDC056061 (assembly GCF_042266885.1). Classification (NCBI taxonomy): domain Bacteria; kingdom Bacillati; phylum Actinomycetota; class Actinomycetes; order Kitasatosporales; family Streptomycetaceae; genus Streptomyces; species Streptomyces sp. NPDC056061. The sequence continues at coordinate 253,083 of NZ_JBHJWQ010000005.1, forward strand.
TGGCCGTCATGCCCTCGGGCAGCAGACCGAGCACGGCGAGCGTGGTCAGCGACTTCCCGGAACCCGATTCCCCGATGAGACCGAGGCGTTCGCCGGGGGCCATGGCCAGGGAGAGGCCGTCGACGAGGACCTGCCCCTGTGCCGTGCGGACCGTGAGGTCGCGTACGTCGAGGATGTTCACGCGTGCCTCCGCCGGGTCGCGGGATCGAGGGTGTCGCGCAGCCCGTCGGCGACGAGGTTCACGCCGATGACGAGCAGGACGAGCAGGATGCCGGGGGCCAGGGCGCCCGCCGGGGCCGTGGTGAAGGTGGCCTGCGCCTCCTGGAGCATGCGGCCCCACGAGGCGTTCGGCGGCGGCGCGCCCAGACCCAGGTAGGACAGGCCGGCCTCGGCCAGCACCGCGAGGCCGAACTGGAGGGCGAGGTTCACCACCAGCGTCGGCCAGATGTTGGGCAGCACATGGCCGACCACGGTCCGCGGCCACGACGTGCCCGAGGTGCGGGCCGCCGTGATGTAGTCCTGCGCCAGGACCCGCTTGACCAGGATGCGCACCAGCCGGGCCACGACCGCGCTCTGCGCGAGGCCGATCGCCAGCACCGCGGAGCCCAGCGTGGCCGACCGGGCGGCGACGATCAGCATCGCGAGCAGCAGCGTCGGGAAGGCGATCAGGATGTCGAGGAACGCGGAGACCGTGTCGTCGAGCCAGCCCTGCGCGAACGCGGCGAGCACGCCCAGGACGCCGCCGAGCGCCGCGGCGATGAGCACCGAGCCGAGACCGGCCTCGAAGGCGATGCGCGAGCCGGTCATCAGCTGGGTGAGCAGGTCCCGGCCGAGCTTGTCGGTGCCGAGCAGATGGCCCGCACCCGGGCCGGCCAGCCGTCCGCCGGACGTGTCGTCGGCGGCGTACGGGAGCCAGAGCACCGACACCAGTGCGAGCACGGCGATCAGGCCGGTCAGGACGCAGCCGACCAGCAGGGTGGCCGATCGTCTCTCGGGCCTCGTCCCTGACGTGCGCTCGGTCGGATTCATGTGCTCCGTCGCGTTCGTGGATTCGGCGGGAACCGGGGTCTTCACCGGGCACCCCCGGAGAGCCTGCCGCGCAGCCGGGGATCGACGATCCTCTGGACCAGGTCGGCGACGAAGCCGATGACCAGCACCGAGAGGGTGGAGACGAACAGCACGCCCTGGATCACCGGGTAGTCGTGCTGCGCGATGCCGGTGGCGAGCAGGGAGCCGAGCCCCGGGAGCGCGTACACGGACTCCACGACCACGGCCCCCAGCAGCGTGGACGCCAGCTCGATGCCGAGGATGGAGATCACCGGCACCGAGGCGTTGCGCAGCCCGTGCCGCCACATCGCCTGCCCGAACGACGCGCCCATGGCCCGCGCGGTGCGCAGGTAGTCGCTGCCCAGCACGTCGAGCACGGCCGACCTGACGTAACGGGTGAGCGAGGCGCTCATCACGAGGGCGATGGTGATCACGGGCAGGGCCAGCGAACGGATCGCCTCGGACGGCTGCGCCCAGCCGTCCGGCGGGAAGCCGCCCGCGGGCAGCCAGCCGGCGTTCAGGGCGAAGACGGCGATCAGGATCATGCCGAGCCAGAACACCGGGACGGCGATGCCGAGCTGGGACACCCCGTTGAGCAGTGCGCCGTACCAGGTACGGCGCCGGTGTGCGGCGACGAATCCGACCGGCACGGCGATGAGCACCGCCAGGACGAACGACGCCAGCGTGAGCGGGACCGTGACGTTCAGCCGGGAGGTGATCTCGGGCCCGACCGGCAGCGAGCTGACGAACGAGGCGCCGAGGTCACCGCTCGCCAACTGCCCTATCCAGTGGGTGAACTGCTCGGGCAGTGGCCGGTCGGAACCGATGGAGTGCCGCGCCGCGGCGATCTGTTCGGCGTCGGCGCCCACCGAGGTGAGCGCGTTGGCCGGATCGCCCGGCAGCATTCGCAGCAGCACGAACAGGACCACGCTCGCCAGCGCCAGCGATACCAGCAGGAAGGCGAGGCGGCGCAGCAGGTACCGGCCCATCAGCCCTTCTTGATGTCGTAGGCGAAGAACTGGGAGTTGAGACCGTTCACCGGGTAGCCGGACAGCTTGTTGTTCGCCACGACGATCTGCGGGTAGAGGTACAGCCAGTCGCTGGCCGCGTCCTCGGCGGTCTTGCGGTTGACCTTCTTGAGCAGTTCGGTCTGCTCGGCTGTGCTGGACGCCTGCTCGGCCTCCTCGACCCACCGGGTGACCTGCTTGTCGTCGTAGCCCCAGTAGAAGTCGGGGTTGCCGTACCAGACCAGGTCGCGGTCGTTGACGTGCTCCTGGAGCGTGGCCGTGAAGTCGTGGTTCTTGTAGACCTTCGTGTACCACTCGTCCGGAGTGATCGTGTTGATCTTCACGGTGATGCCGACCTTGGCCAGCTCGGACTTGATGAAGGTCGCCGCGGTCGGGTGCGGGTCGTAGTTCGGGGTGTCGAGCGTGAAGGAGAAGCCCTTCGCGTATCCGGCGTCGGCCAGGAGCTTCTTGGCACGTGCGGTGTCGTACGCGTTGACGCCGGTGAGGTCCTCGTACCAGGGGTCGGTGGGCGGCACCATGGAGCCGATGGGCTTGCCGTAGCCGCCCCAGACGGACTCCAGCAGCTTCTTGTCGTCGATGGCGGCGGAGACGGCCTGCCGCACCCTGACGTCCGTGAACGGCTTGGCCCGGTTGTTGAACGCGAGGAGCAGTTTGGTCGTCGAATTGCCGTCGTTGACCTTGTAGTTCGCGTTGTTCTTGAACTGTTCGAGGGCGTCGGGCGACTGCTCGCTGGTGACGACGTCCACCGCGTTGGTCAGCAGCGCGTTGTTGAGCGCGGTGGCGTCCTTGTAGTAGTGGAAGACGGCCTGCTTGTTGGCGGCGGCGTCGCCCCAGTAGCCGTCGAACCGGGTGAGGCCGAGGGCGGATCCGCGGGTCCACTTGTTCAGCTTGTACGGCCCGGTGCCGTCCTCGGTCGTCCTGAGGTCCTTCGCCCCGGAGTTGACGATCCACACGTAGGAGAGGTTGTAGACGAAGGAGATCGACTTCTTGGCGAGCCGGACCTCCACCGTGCGGGCGTCGGGCGCCGTCACGGACTTGATGACCTCAAGATTGCTCTTGCGCGCGGACTGGGAGTCCTTCGCGATCACTCGCTCCAGGCTGTGCTTCACGTCCTGACCGGTGAGGGCCTTGCCGCTGTGGAACTTCACTCCGTCGCGGAGGGTGAAGGTGTACGTGAGGCCGTCGTCGGACACCTTGTAGTCCTGGGCGAGGAGCTTCTCGACCTTGCCCTCGTCGGTGAGCCGGAACAGTCCCTCGTAGACATTGCCGTTGAGCGCCTCGGTGACGCCCTGGCCGCCGCCCGCGGTGTTGTCGAGGTTCTGCGGCTCGTAGAGCGAACCGATGTTGACCGTGGCGTCCTTGCCGCTCCCGCCCGCGGACGCGCCGCTGCCGGAGCCGCCCCCGCAGGCCGTGAGGGTCAGGGCGAGGGCGGCGGCGGTCGCTCCGCCGTAGAGGGACGTCTTCTTGATGCTCATGGGAAGTGCGCGCTTTCGTGCTGCGGGGCGGGGAGTGCCGGGACGATCGGTGCCCGGGTGATCAGTGCTGTGCGGGGAAGCCGTCGCGGAAGACGGGTCGCTTCTCTCCCGCCGTCACGGGCAGGTGGAAACGGTTCTGCCGCGGCGGCATCGGACAGTTGTACTGGTCGGAGAAGCCGCAGGGCGGCACGAACGCCCGGTTGAAGTCGAGGAGGACCCGGCCCTCACCGGTGTGCGTGACGAAGAGAAAGCGCCCGGCGCCGTAGGTGGTGTCGCCGTTGGTCGGATCGCCGAAGACGAGCAGCAGGGTGCCGTCGTCGTCGAAGGCGCTCAGTGTGTAGTCCCGGCCGTCGAGGGTGAGCTCGATGTCTCCCGGCACGACGAGGTCACGGGTGCCGCCGTTGTCCCGGATGTGCTCGAATCCGACCCGCCTGGCGCCCGGCACCGGCGTGTACGAGGCATCCAGCACCCAGGCCGGGTCGTACGCGAAGACGTCGGTGCGGTCGAAGTGCTGGATCGCGGCGGACCGCGCGTCCCAGAACCGCAGCCCGTACTCGGGTGCGCCGGTGACGGCGTCGGTGCGCTCGACGGCGGTGACGGTGAGGGAGTCCGGCCGACCGGCCGCCGCGGCCTCGGGGTCGGGACGCTCACCGGCCGGGGCCCAGCGGGTCTCGACGAGTGCGAGGTTCCCGGTGGCCGAGGTCACCGAACGCCGACGCTCGACACGCCATGCCTCCCAGGCCGCGGCGGCATCGACGGGCTGTTCGAGGACTTCGGCGGCGTGCGGCACGGTTCGACTCATTCACGTAGGCGTTCATCGACTGACACGCCTCGAATGTCACGAAGCGTGAACTTCAACCCAAAGGGTCTTCTTTATCTTCCATAAGGGGCGCTAATGTCAAATGTGACTGCATGGTGAGACCGGGTGGGGTCGGGGACCCGCTCCGGGCGGCCTTCGGCGGCCGCGTGCGGAGGTGGTGCCCCGGTTCGGGCCGGGGCACCTGGGCAGGAGGCGGTTGCCGCCGGGGCCTCGGCGAGCGCGCCCGGTGCGTCATCCGAGCGGCGGCCCGGCCTCGGTGATCCAGGTGCGGGCCCAGGACACCAGCTTCCGGTCGCTCAGGGTGTCGACCCACAGATCGGCCCGCTCAGCCGTCCGCCCGGCGGGGCGGGGGCCGACGCCCAGCACGCGCAGGCCGGCCCTGCGTGCCGACTCGATGCCGGTGAGGGAGTCCTCGACCGCCAGTGCCTCCCGCGGCTGGACCCCGCAGAGCTTCGCCGCGGCCGCGTAGACGTCCGGCCTTGGCTTGGGGCGCAACGAGCCGCCGGCGACCACGACATGGTTGAAGTGGCCGAGCAGCCCGGCCCGCCGCAGGCAGGACTCGACGACTTCCAGCGGGCAGTTGCTGGCGACGGCGAGTGGGAGGTGACGTGTCGTCAGTCCGACCAGTGCCGCCGCGCCCGGCATGGTGACGGGATCCGCGTCGACGAGGTCCATGAAGTTCCTCAGGAGCGAGTGGGTCATGTCGTAGGTGAGCTCGGGTTTCCCGGTCTCCCGCGCCATGAGGCTCCCGCACTCGGTGTAGTGGACGCCCTGGGCGCGCGCCGCGAAGCCGATCGGCGGCTTGAGGCCGAACTCGCGGAACACGAGGTTGCGGGCGTCCTGCCAGTGGCGTTCGGTGTCCATCAGGGTTCCGTCGCAATCGAAGACGACGGCGGCGGGCGACCAGGTGAGGATGGAATGATCTGTCATTTCTCTGCCGTTCTCGGAGAGTGCGCCGGCCCCGGGTCGATCTCGCATCGCTGATGTCCCGGACTTCGGGGAGGGCGCGCTGAACTGTCGGGAATGTGATTCCGGGCGGCCTTCGGCGACCGCGTGCGGAGGCGGTCGATTTGCCTCCGTCGGGCCCGTCGGTGCGGAAATCGTCCGCCTCATCGGTGACGAGCCGAAAACATCGTGCCGACTACGTTAATTTCACGGCGGAGCGAGGGGCAATCACTACTTCGAGTGTTTTGCGGCAGTGCGGTCGCGCTCCGGGCGTGAATCATGGAGTGGCCCGTGGTAAGGGCGTGCACCGCCGATCGGCCGCCCAACCTGCTTCTTTGGTCGATATGTCGGAAGACGGTGGCGGTTTCCCGGTGGTGGTGTGACGGACTTGTGTGCGACGTCGGTCGAAATGAATGCGGAATTATCCGATGCTGCCCACGCGTGCGCAGTCGAAGAATCATAAAATCGCTGCACGGTATGGCTTGACGGCACCGTCATGCGCGGGTGCATTACCGCTTTGCGCCCTGTGCGTCGCATGAAATATCGAAGGTGGAACATACGTGCAGGACAGGGCGCGAACGACGCGGCGAAATCTCCTGGAAGCCGCGGCGCATCTCTTCGTCGAACGGGGATACGTGGGAACGAGCGTCAATGACATATGCGCCCGGTCGGGGAAGACCAGCGGAGCCATCTATTTCCACTACTCCAGCAAGGAGAAGCTTGCCCTCGCCGTGGTTCGCGAGCAGTTCGCCGCGTGGCCGCAGCTGACCGCGCACTACACGGCATCGCATGTTCCGCCGCTCGAAAGGCTCGTCGCCCTGAGCTTCGAGATCGCCGGGGTCCTGTGCCGGGACGTCACGGCCCGCGCGGGTGCCCGCCTGTGGGCCGAACGCCGCAGCATCGACGCGGTGGTTCCCACCCCGTTCGCAGCCTGGACGGCGGCGGCCACCCGACTGCTCGCCGACGCCCGGTCCAGGGGGGAACTCGCCGCGGGCGTCGAGCCGTCGGGTACCGCCCCGGCGCTGGTGTGCGCCTTCTTCGGCCTGTACAGCCTCACCGGCGAGGCCGCGGGGGAGACGGAACTCGCGGTGCGGCTCGACCAGTGGTGGCGTCTCGTGCTGAACGCGCTCCAGGCGCACCCGGACCCGGCGGCCCTGATCGCGCGGGCGCGGGCCCGGGTCTCGTGAGCGTCCCCGCCCTGCCGGGGCGCCGGGGGCGGGCGGCTGGCGGCCCCGGTCGCCCGTCCCGTCGTCCGTGCGGTCGTCGTAGAAACCGCGCCCCGCCCTGATCCCCGGGTGTCCGGCGTCGACCTACCGGTGCGGCAGGTCGTGCGGGCCGGTGGGCGGGGCCGTTCGGCCGCGCAGTGGTCCTCGATGTCGAGCACGACGTCCGGGCCGACCGCGTCCATCATCCGGAACGGATCGTTCGGCGTTCCCATGTCGATCTGCCCCATCCGGTCGATGTCCTGCGCTGCGGACGCGCCTGGGGGCGTACCGACGGGCGCGGAGGTCCTGTCGGCGAGGGCCCGTCAGCCGGCGAGGTAGTCGTGGACGGGCTCGCCCGGACCGAGGGTGAGATCGGTGAGGATGTGCCAGGCGTCGACGATCTCGTGGACCGGCAGGTCCGCCAGCGGGGCCAGCGCGTGCGCGAAGAGCTGGAGCCGGGCCGGACCTCGGAACGCGCTCTTCACCGTGATGTCGGTGATCCGGGTCCGGACCAGGTCACAGATCCGAGGCTTCCCGTCGTAGCCCGGAACCACCTGGACCATGAACGTGGGCAGGGTCAGCTCCGCCCGGGCCTCCGCGGGGTCCATCGGAGCGTGCTTGAAACCCATTGTCGCCGTGGCCACCCGGACCGAACCGTAGTCGAGCGTCCCGACCAGGGTGTCGCCCTCCAGGGCCAGACGCGGGGAGCCGCCCTTCTTCGGGTACGCGCTCAGTTCCCGGCCGCTGGAGATGGCCGGAACGCTGTCCACGTACATCGCGAGGCCGAACTCGGCGCGCTCGCCCTCGTACAGGACCTCCACCAACTGGGCCGCCTCGGTGCAGTCGCCCAGACCGGTGACGTCGGGCATGCGCATCACCTCGAACCGCACCAGTGGCTCGGCGACCGACAGCGGCTCGGGCAGGAGCCGGTCGAGCACCTCGGGGTCCGTGCGGTAGGTGATGCTCAGGTATTCGCGGTCGGTGAAGCGGTACCGGGTCGGCGGGTACGCGGGGCGGTCCAGCGGGGTGGCGAATGCTCGTGGGACGTCCTGGGAGCGCACGATTCCTCCGACGGACTGCGGGGGCCTCGCGCCTCGAACGGGCGGCGAGGCGTACGGCGGTTTCGCCCACAGTCTCCGGTAGGGGAGCGGTGATCGCATGTCGTGCGGTGCCCCGCCGGGAGGTCGGGGCTCGTTCCGCACCCACGTACCGTCCGGTCGCCGCTGCGGTCCCGTGCGGACCGCCGGCGGTCAGGACGTTCCGCGTGCCGGTGGATGGGTGGCGCGACGCATCTCCCGCAGGCGATCGGTCAGGGCCGTCACGGGCCCCCGGACGACGAGGTCCGGCACGACCTCACGGACCGGCAGCGGACTCACCGGGGAGGCTGCCGCAACCAGTCGGCGATCACCGGGGCGGCGCTGAGATCGTGCTCCTCGGCCAGGGCGGTCATGGCACCGCAGCCGGAGTGGCCGCGGACGACGATGTCGTGGACGCCCGGCACCGCGACGGCGTACTCGACGCTCGCCGCGACGCCGTCGGGCGCCGAGCCGTGGGCCGGGATCAGATTGCCGGCGGTCCGGATGGCGAACAGCTCGCCCGGTTCGCTCTGCGTGATCAGTTCCGGCACCACGCGGGCGTCGGAGCAGCCGATGAACAGTGTCTTCGGCCGGTGCGTCGTGGCCGGACGGGCGAACAGTCCCGCCTTGGCGGGAAAGACATCGCGTCGGAACCGCTCGGGGCCGTGGGTGATGTGGTGCAGGGGCACTCCCTTCGGTGGGTGCCGGCCCAGCGGGCTGACGTTTTCCACCATGCATGACCTGGCGGTATGGAGTCCAAGTCTTGCTATTCATAGGTTCATTGGTGGTGTCCATTGGTGGTGTCTGTGGAATCTGTGCCGCCGGGCCGGGGCGGTGCTGTCCGGGGTGCCGCCGCCCCGCCCGGCTCGACGGGAAGGGGGGACTCGCCCCTCGATGGCTGCGGCCATAGGCAGAAGAGTGCATTTGCGCAAAGTGTGATCGATGCGCTCTATACTTCGCGGCATGGGTCCGGAACTGCGGCACCTCCGCTATCTCGTCGCCGTGGTCGAGCACGGCAGTTTCACGCGTGCCGCCGAGGAACTGCGCATCTCCCAACCGACGCTGTCGCAGCAGATCAAACAGCTGGAACGGGTGGTCGGCGCCCAGCTGCTCGACCGGAGCGGACGAGGTGTCCGCCCGACCGACGCGGGCGAGGTCTACGTGAGCCACGCGCGGCGCGCGCTCCGCGAGCTGGCGGTGGCCGACCGGGCCGTGCTCGATGTCGCCGACCTCTCGCGCGGGCACGTGCGCCTGGCGATGACGCCGACCTTCATCGCCTACCTCGCCGGTCCCCTCGCGCGGGAGCTCCGCACCCGCCACCCGGGGGTCACCCTGGAGGTGCGGGAGATGACGCAGGACCGCATCGAGGCCGGTCTTCTGGCCGACGAGCTGGACATCGGCATCGCCTTCGAGGGGGACCACCTGTCCGGCATCGCGCCGGTCCCGCTCTTCACGGAGGCGCTCGGTCTGGTCGTCGCCGCCCGCGGCGGACCCGACGCGCGAGCCGCCCGGCCGGTTCCGGTGCGCGATCTCTCCGCACAGCAACTCGCCCTTCTCAGCAGTGATTTCGCCACCCGGAATCACGTCGACGAGTACTTCGCCAGGCATCGCGTCAGACCGCCGATCGTCGTGGAGGCCAACAGCGTCCAGGCGCTCACGGAGATCGTGCAACGCACCGCCTCGCTGGCCACCGTGCTGCCCGACGCGATCACGGACGACCGCCCCCATCTCACCCCCGTTCCGATCGATCCCCCGCTGCCCACGCGCGTGGTCGTGCTGCTGCGCAGGGGGAGTGCCTACGAGAGCGCCGCCGTACGTGCCTTCACCCGGCTGGCGCACGACCTGGTCCGGGAACGCGGCTACGCGTCGCCCCGGCCGATCCGCGGCGACGCCGACTGATGGGAGAATGACGACATGACGGCCGCGAGCGGCTTCGAGCCCGAATCGGAGCGGGTGACACGGCAGTTGCGCGACGAGATCGTCGACGGGGTGCGCGCACCGGGCAGCAGGCTCGTCGAGCGCGAACTCGCCGCGGAACTCGGGGTGAGCCGACTGCCCGTCCGGGAGGCCCTGAAGGCTCTGGTGACCGAGGGACTGGTCACCCCGCGGCCACGGACCTGGGCGGTGGTGCGGGAGTTCACACCGACCGACATCGCCGACCTCGACGAGGTCCGTTCGGCTCTGGAGACCCTGACGTTCCGGCTCGCCGCGCAGCGGCGCACCCGCGCCGGACTGGCGAGGCTCCGCGCGGATCTGGACACCGAACTGTCGGCGGCGCACGAGGGCGACGCCGTGCGGGCGCGGCGCGCCGCGGCCGACTTCCACGAGACGGTGGCCGCGCTGGCGGACAACGAACTCCTCGACGAGCTGGAGGGCACCCTGCGCAGCAGGATGCGCTGGCTGCTGGGGCAGCACGACGACCTGGTGGCGGTCGCCGAGGAGCACGCGGAGCTGTACGGGGCGATCGCGGACCGGGACGTCTCGCGGGTCGAGGCGCTCGTCATGAAGCACCTGGCGACGAGCCGCGCCGCCGTGCGCCGGAAGCAGTCCCGGGACTGACCGGACGCCGGTCACCGCGTCGGTCCGCCCGAGCGGATGCGGGAGGCCAGTACCGCGATGTCGTCCTCGGCGCCCTCGCCGTACCGGTCGAGCACCTCGTCCAGCAGGCCCTCCAGTCCTCCGCTCACGGGCATGCGCAGTTCCGTCAGCCGTGCGACGGACACGTCGACGGCCTCGTCCCGGCGCTCCACGAGCCCGTCAGTGTACATGAACAGCACGGTGCCGGGCCGGCAGGGGATTGGCCGGCTCTCGTACCGTCCGTACCCGGTGCCCAGGGGCGGCCCGACGGGCAGCTCGGGGATGCGGGCCGCGCCGCCGCCCGGGTCGATGAGGACGGGCGGCAGATGGCCCGCGCTGGCCACCTCGCACACCTCCCAGAGCCGGTCCACCACCGCGATCAGACAGGTCGCCGCCCGGTCGAGTCCCGACCGTTCCACCATGGCGTCGAGCCGCTCCAGGATGCGGTGCGGCGGCAGCTCGTCCGCGGCCAGCAGCCGCAGCAGGGAGCGGTAGTGGCTCATGGCGACGGCCGCCTCGACCCCGTGCCCCATCACGTCGCCCATGGCCTCCAGATGCCGTCCGTTCCGCAGCGGGATGACGTCGAACCAGTCGCCGCCGACGAGCACCCCGCGCTCGGCCGGCAGATAGCGGGTCGCGATCTCGATGTGCGGGTGCCGGCCGGACGGTTCGGACAGGAGCGAGCGCTGGAGCTCCAGGGCGATCCCGTGCTCGCGCGCGTATCTGCGGGCGTGGTCGACGTCGATGGCCACGCGCCCGGCGAGCTCCCGGGCGATGATCACGTCCACCTCCGAGGTGAAGGGCGGGGAGTTCCCCACCCTGCCGAGTGCGAGCACACCCTGCGGGATACCGCGGACCGAGAGCGGCACGACGCACATCGAGTGCAGGCCCATGGCCCGGTACGCGGCGGTCCGGCCCGGGTCCGGGCCGGACCGGCCGAGCCGTTCGTCCGTGGACGAGTTCTCCAGCACCGGCCGGTCGTCCGTCAGGGAACGCTGGACGACGGACTCCACCTGGTAGTCGATGTACTCGCCCGGCTCCCGGAAGTTCCCGGGGGCTTCGCGGACCTCGGGCGTCATGGCCAGGGCGGCACGGCGCAGCCTGACCACCCCGGGCGGCGGGCGGCGCACGGGGTGCCCGATCTCCGACGGGAAGACCTCGACGGAGGCGACGTCGGCAAGCGCGGGCACCATGAACTCCGCCAGTTCCTGGCAGGTGGTGTCCATGTCCAGGGTGGTGCCGATGCCGGTGGAGGCGCTGTCGAGCATGGTCAGGTAGTGCCGGGCGCGATGCAGCTCCTCCTGCTGGTGGCGGGACGCGCTGATCTCCATCACGATTCCGACCAGGCCCAGGCGGACGCCGCCGACCTCGATCCGGTGGTAACTGCCGCGCCAGTGCCGCCTGTCCTTCCCGGTCAGCTCGCGGGTGCGGCCGCTGAACGTCGTGTCGCGCGGATGCCCGTCCCGGAGCACCGCGCGCAGCACGTGCTGTCGTTCGTCGAACTCGGGCAGCACGTCGACGATGCTCCGCCCCCGGTGCTCCGCGGGCGACGGCCCGTTGATCCGGGCCTGAGCCGGGTTCACGTACAGGTACCGCAGCTCCGTGTCGTACAGCGCGACCCCGGCGGGCGCACCGTCGAAGAGGAGGGAGAGGACGGAGACGTCGAACGGCAGCGGCCATCCGTCCTGCGCTTCGGCCTGCACGTCAACCTCCTGGGGCGGGGCGCGGACCACCCGCTGCCCGGTCCTCAATCGTGGGTCCGGTGCCCGCGGCGCGCATCCGCTCCGATCGCGGCCGGTGCGGTCCGTGCGCCGCCCCGCCCGGCCGCCCCCGCCTCCGCCCGGGTGACGCCGGGGCGCCGTTGCGTGACCGAACGGCCGCCCGGACGTGACGTCACCCATGGGAGCCACGTCACATACGCACGGGGTTCGCGGATGCTCCGTCGCCCCTTGGGCCGAGAAGCAGTAGATGAAGGTAAAAAACGGATATTCTTCCGAAGTTGGGTAGTGCGTCACATCCTTGCGCTCACTCCGGCATTCCGCCCACGATGGCTGTCGTTGCGAGAATCCGCGACCGGACCCGGTGGATCCCACCGGCTCCGCCGTCGGGGCGGGCAGGGCTACGCCGACAACCTCGACGGCTGGATCAAGGAGTCGCCGGCCATCATGAAGGCCGAGGGCATCCCCGGCAGCTACGATCCACCGAAACATCATGCGGGAGCCCGGCGGCAACCCGAGCGCCCAGAACGACTGGGACGTCAACGCGCGACAGGGCACCCCCTCCAAGGGGCTGCTCCAGGTCATCCAGCCGACCGTCAACGCGTACCACGTCGACGGCACCGCGCACGACCCGACCAACCCCGTCGCCACCATCACCGCGGCCGCCAACTGCGCCGGGGATCGCTACGGGTCGATCGACAACGTCAACTCCGCCTACTGATCCGGGAATTCCGTTCCCTCGTCGGCGAGGCGCCGCCGGGCCGCGACGACGGACTCAGCTCTCGGCGTCGTCGGTGCGGCGCTCGCCCTCCGCCTGCGACGGCTGGGTGCGTGTCGTGGCCGGGTGCCGCTGTTCGGCCGGGTTCATGTCCTCCTCCAGCCGCTCGCCCTCGGCCTGTGACGGAGTCGGATACTCCTCGTTCTCGCTCATGGCCGCCTCCGCGATCGGAACGCGTACATGTGGGTGCGTACGAAATGAGCGTAACGCGCCCGTCGGCCGGGCGTCGCGGCCGTCATCCCCCCGCGGAGCCCGCCGGCCCCGCCCTCGGCCGAGTCGTCAGCCGCCCGGGGCCGGTGCAGTGTGGAAGACGTGAGTATCGGTGAGCGCTTCGCGGTGCTGCGGGAGTCCTGGCGGCCGGGCCACGGGCTGCTCGCGATCCCCGTCGGCCTCGTCGCCCTGATCACCGTTCTGGACATCCTGTCCGGGGCGGAAATCCAACTCGGTCCGCTGCTGGTCATCGCACCCGCGCTCACCGCGTCCTTCGCCGGTCCGGTGCTGACGGGAGCGATCGGGGTGCTGGCCGTGGCGGCCCAGGTCTTCATCGCCGAATACCTCGGGGCGCTGGACAGCCGCAACGCGCTCGTCCAGATCACCGCCCTCTCGGTGCTCACGGTCCTGATCGTGATCTTCTGCCTGATACGCGAGCGACGCGGACGCCTGCTCGCCCAGGTGCGGACGGTCGCGGAGGCCGCACAGCACGTGCTGTTGTGGCCGCTCCCGGAGCGGATCGGACCGCTGCGGGTCGCGTCCCTGTATCTGGCCGCCGAGGACGAGGCGCTGATCGGCGGGGACCTGTACGCGGCCGCGCGCGTCGAGGACGGCACCCGGATGATGATCGGCGACGTGAGAGGCAAGGGCCTGGCCGCCGTCGGAGAGGCGGCCGTGCTCCTCGGAGCCTTCCGCGAGGCCGCCCACCAGCAGACCGGACTGCCCGAACTGGCCGCGGCCCTGGAACGGAGCGTCTGCCGCTACCAGGACGACTTCGAGCCGGAGGGCGAGGCGGGTGAACCCTTCGTCACCGCCCTGCTGCTGGAGATCCCCGACGAGGGGCGCATCGGCAGGCTGACCAGCTGTGGCCACCCGCCGCCGCTGCTGCTCGGCGCGGGGCACTCCGTCACCGTGCCGGACCTCAATCCCGCCCCGCCGCTGGGGGTCGGCGGCCTGGCGCCGGCCTCCCACGCCATCGACGTGGTCGCCTTCGAGGACGGGGACACCCTGCTCCTGTACACCGACGGTGTCATCGAGGCACGGGACCGGGACGGGGCGTTCTACCCGCTCGTGGAACGGGCCTCCCGCTGGACCGACTGCGCCCCGGACGTACTCCTGCACCATCTGCGGCATGATCTGCTGGCCCACGCCGGCGGACGGCTGGGCGACGACGCCGCCGTCATCGCCATCCGCCGCCAGTCCGCCGCCACCGCGGCGCACCCGCTCGTGAAGAGCGTCTGCCCCGGCACGGCCCGTCCCGGCGCCGGCCGCCGACGACCCAGGGAGGAATAGGGCGGATGGCGAGCGGCGTCATGCGGCTTCGCATCCCGGGCGGGGCGACAACGACGGCGGACGGGGTCTTTCCGGTCCGAGCGGGGCCGGGAACCCGGGGAATGCCGCGGCCGGCCACGACGCGGCAGGTGCGGTGACAGGGCGTCGGGAGCCCGTACCCCGCTGCTCCCCGGGCCGCAGGGCCCGGAGCGGACCGGCCACCGGGTCCGGGACACGGCGCGCGCCGGACCACGGCCCCCGGGCCCCGGTCACCGGTGGACGCACCCGTGGGCGGGCGTAGCCTGGCCGTAGTGCCCGCGCATCGCGAGCGGCGACGAAGGCGGCGGCATGACCGACCCCCACGGTTTCCTCAGAGCCCATCGCCGACCCGTTCCGGCCCGTCCCGTCCAAGAACGCCTGGACGACTGGAACGAGGTCCACGCGGGGCAGGCCGAACTGCCGCTCGTGTCCGAACAGGCAGGGCGCTGCATGGACTGCGGCATCCCCTTCTGCCACAGCGGCTGCCCCCTGGGAAATCTGATCCCCGAGTGGAACGCGTACGCGCGCAGGGGCGACTGGCGGGCGGCGGCCGAGCGGCTGCACGCGACGAACAACTTCCCGGAGTTCACCGGACGGCTCTGCCCGGCACCGTGCGAGGACGCCTGCGTGCTGTCCATCAACGCCGACCCGGTGACGATCAAGAACGTCGAACAGGCCATCGCCGACCAGATCTGGGCGCGCGGATACGCGGCGCCGCAACCGCCCGCACGGATCGGGGACAGGACCGTCGCCGTCATCGGATCAGGACCCGCCGGACTCGCGGCGGCGCAACAGCTCACCCGCGCGGGCCACACCGTCACCGTCTACGAACGCGCCGACCGCCCCGGCGGGCTGCTGCGCTACGGAATCCCCGCGTTCAAGCTGGACAAGCACCAGCTGGACCGCCGCATCGAGCAGATGCGGGCGGAGGGCACGCGGTTCTGCACGGGAGTGGACGTCGGCGACGCCCTCGACGCCCGCCGGCTCTCGGAGCGGTACGACGCCCTCGTCGTCGCCGTGGGCGCCGCGGGGCAACGGGAACTCCCGGTCCCGGGCCGGGCCCTGCACGGCATCCACCAGGCCATGGACTACCTGACCGCGGCCAACCGGGCCGCCGAGGGGGACAGGGACGTTCCGGAGCCCACCGCCGAGGGCAGACACGTCGTGATCATCGGCGGCGGCGACACCGGATCGGACTGCCTGGGCACCGTGCTGCGCCAGAAGGCCGCCTCGGTGGTACAGCTCGACATCAACCCCGAGCCCGGCGCCCTGCGCCCGGACGACGAACCCTGGCCCGTGTACCCGAAGGTCTACCGCGTCTCCCACGCCCACGAGGAGGCCCGGGAACGCGACGGCACGGACCCGAGGATCTTCGCCTCCGCCACGCTCGGCTTCGACGGCGACCGGTCCGGACACGTGCGCGCGCTGCGCCTGGCGGAGGCGGAGCCCGGGAACCGGAATCCGCGGCCCGGGACGGAACACGTGATACCGGCCGATCTGGTCCTGCTCGCCCTCGGCTTCTTCGGCCCTGAACGGGGCAGCGGCCTGGTGCGCCAGCTCGGCCTCGTGCTCGACGACCGGGGCACCTACGCGCGGACCGCCGCCTTCGAGGCCGTGACCTCCGGTCCGGCGGCTCCTCGGGCCGGGACGAGCGGCGTGTTCGTCGCGGGCGACGCGGGACGCGGCCAGTCCCTCGTCGTGTGGGCCATCGCGGAGGGGCGGTCCGCCGCGGCCGCGGCGGACCGGTACCTGCGCGGTTCCACCGTCCTCCCGGCGCCCGTCGCACCGGACGACCGGCCCCTGGCCGCCTGAGGCGTCGCGCGAAACGGCCCGGAGGGAGGGGCGCACGGCACCTCAGGCGCGCGGGACCGGCACGCTCGGTCGGTTGACGGCGAGCTCGGTCGCGGGCGTCGAAGAACGTGATGCTCAGCCACGGAAGAATGCGCTTTTGCGCCCCCTCGTGCAGGCAGCAGGATGGCCGGGAACCGGCCTACGGGGAGGAATCATGACGTCAGCCATCGAAACGGGCCTGCTGCCCCTCACGGCCGAGGCCCGCCCCGGCGGGCTCGCCGTCGGAGGCGTCCCGCTCCTCGATCTCGCGGAGCGCTTCGGAACCCCGCTGTTCGTCTACGACGAGGAGCACCTGCGCCGCCGCTGCCGGGAGGCGGTCGCCGCCTTCGGCACGGACAACGTCGCCTACGCCTCCAAGGCGTTCCTGTGCACGGCCATGGCTCGACTCGCCCACGAGGAGGGGATGCTGCTCGACGTCGCCTCCGGCGGCGAACTGCGGGTGGCCCTGCACGCGGGCGTACCGGCCGACCGGATCGTGCTGCACGGCAACAACAAGGACGAGACGGAACTGCGCACGGCCATGGCGGCAGGGCTGCGGCACATCGTTGTCGACAGCCTCGACGAGATGGACCGCATCGAGCGGCTGCACGCCGAGGAAGGACTGCCGCCCGCGCCCGTCCAGCTGAGGGTGGCCCCGGGCGTCGCCGCAGGCGCGCACGAGGCGATCCGGACCGGCGGCCACGACTCGAAGTTCGGCTTCGGCCTGGCGGACGGAGCGGCCGCGCACGCCGTACGACGCGCCGCCGAATCCCCGGCGATGATCCTGGAGGGCATCCACGCGCACGTGGGCTCCCAGGTGCTGGACACCGCCGAACTCGCGGCCGGTGCCGCCGCCGTGGCACGGTTCGCGGTGCGGACGGGCACCCGTCGGCTGACCGTCGGCGGCGGCCTCGGCGTCGCCTACGAGGCCGGGCAGAGCGTACCGTCGTTCGCCGACTGGGCCGCCGCGGTGCGGCTCGCCGTCCGGGAGACGGGCTGGACGGGCGAGGTCGCGGTGGAACCGGGGAGGTCCATAGCCGCACGTGCCGGGCTGACCCTGTACCGGGTCGGCACGATCAAGCGGATCGAGGGCGTGCGGACCTACGTCGGTGTCGACGGCGGGATGAGCGACAACCCGCGTCCCGCCCTGTACGGGAGCCGCTACGAGGTGTTCCTGCCCCGCAGCCCGCACGCGCCGCGGCCGTGGCGCGCGCGACTCGTCGGGAAGCACTGCGAGAGCGGCGACGTGATCGTCGACGACGCCGCCCTGCCCGCCGGGACCGCCGTGGGAGACGTCCTGGCCACACCGGTCACCGGCGCCTACGGATACGCCATGGCGTCCAACTACAACAAGCTGCCGCGCCCGGCGGTCGTCTTCGTCCGCGACGGCGGTGCGCGCATCGCGGTGCGCCGCGAGACGGAGGAGGACCTGCTGCGGCTGGACGTCGACGAACCCGTGGAGTCGCCGGAACGGTCCGAGCCGGCAGGGACCGGTGCCGGGAGGGGCACTAGTCTGACCCGATGCTGAACAGTGCCCGACTGCTCGTCCTGCTGGAGATAGCCCGCACGGGCACCATCGTGGCGGCGGGCCGGGCGCTGCACCTGAGCCCGTCCGCGGTCTCGCACCAATTGGCCCGGCTGGAGCAGGAGGTCGGCACCGCACTGGTGGAACGTCAGCCGCAGAGCCTGCGGCTGACGGCGGCCGGGGCACGACTGGCCGAGCACGCGCAGGCCGTCGCCGACCTCATGGCCGTCGCGCAGGACGATCTGCGCGCGCACTCCGAGGGCGAGGCCGGCGTGCTGCGCGTGGGCTTCTTCGCCTCGTCGGGCCTGGAACTGCTGCCGCGGGCCCTGTCCGCCTTCGCGTCCGAGCGGCCACAGGTCGAACTGGAGCTGATCCTGGGACAGCCGCACGAGACGGTGCCCGACCTGGAGGCCGGCCGGCTCGACGCGGCGGTCGTCTTCGAACACCCGCTGGACCCCTGGTGCCGGCATGCGGGCGTCGACGTCGAGATGTTCTTCGACGAACCGCAGCTGGTGGTCCTCCCGCTGGGGCACCGCTTCGGACGGCGCACGACGGTCCGGCTCGCCGCCCTGGAGGGGGAGAGCTGGATCGGGACGCACGGCGGCAGCACCGGTGAACCGGTGCTGGAACGCGCGTGCGCGACCGAGGGATTCCGCCCGCGCATCCGCTGCCGCACCGACCACTACCAGGTCACGGTCAACCTCGCCCGGGCGGGCATGGGCATCGCCCTCGTCCCGGCCCTCGGGCTCGGGGACAGCACGGGCGTCCACGTCTGCCGACTCGACCATCCCCGGCTGCACCGGCGGATCGGGGTCGCCACCCGGCCCACCAACCGCAATCCGCTGCTGCAGATCTTCCTCGCGGAACTGCGGTCGGCGGCCGAGGAGGTCAGCTCGCTGCTTGAGATGCAGTGGTCCTGACGCGGGGCCGCACCCGCCCCGTCACGGGGCGGAGCGGTCGGCACAGGCCGCGAGGGTGCGACCGACGTCCCGCACGGCGTGCACCGCGGCCCGCTCGGCGCGCGGCCCCAGCTCCGTGTCCCAGTGCGCCAGCACCGCGTACGCGATCCGGCGGGCTCCGACGATGACACCGGCGTCGGCACGGACCCCGGTGTCGGTGCCGGTCTTGTTGGCCACCAGCAGCCGGTCGGGCAGCGGATCCGGAAAACCCGGCGCGTACGGGTCGTGATCCACCAGGGCCGGTACCAGCCCGTGGTCGGTGTTGGCGCGCATCCAGCCCAGCAGCCGTGCGGAGGCCGTGGGGGAGACCATCGTGCCGCGCGCCGCGTGCGCCACCAGCCCCGCCAGGTCCCGGGCGGTGCCGGTGGCGAAGACGGGGGGCACGTCCGGGCCCCGGGTGTCGCGGACCTTGTCGTGGAGCACGAGGCGGCCGACCCCGAGCCGCCGCGCCAGCAGGGCCGTGGACTCCCGGCCCACCAGGCGCAGCAACGCGTTGGTGGCGGTGTTGTCGCTGACCGAGGCGGTCAGCCAGGCCAGATCGTCGACGCTCCAGCCGACCCGGCTCATCCGGCGCAGCAGGCCGGTGCCGTCCGCACGGTCCTCGTCGAGAACCTCGACGACCTGGCCGGGTGACAGCTCCCCGCCGTCCAGCCGACGGGACACCTCGGCGAGCAGCAGCAGCTTCGAGGCGGACGCGACGGGCAGGACCACGTCGTCGTCGACCCCCACCGTGCCGCCGCCGTCGATGTCGACGGCGGCGACGGCCAGGGTGAGCGGCAGCGCGGCCGATCGCCGTGCCGCCGCCGCCACCTGTGACAGGCTCATCGGACCCTCACCACTTCCCCCGCCCGCACGGCCGTCGGACGGCCCTCCCTGACCGCGACCCGTCCCGCCACCACCACCGTACCGACGCCCTCCGGCGCCAGCAGCGGACGGTCGAACGTGGCACGGTCGAGCACCGTGTCCGGATCGAACACCACGAGATCCGCCACGGCGCCGTCGCGGACCTCACCGCGACCGGCGAGCCCGAACCGGCGGGCCGGCAGTCCCGACATCTTGTGCACCGCCCGCTCCAGCGGCAGCAGCCGTCGATCGCGGACGTAGTGGCCGAGCACGCGGGCGAAGCTCCCCGCCCAGCGGGGATGCGGGCGGCCCGGCTTGGGGACGCCGTCCGAGCCGATCATCGACAGCGGTCCTGCCAGCACCCGTTGCACGTCGTCCTCGTGCATGGAGTGGCTGATGATGGTCACCTCGCCCCGCTCGGCCAGCAGCAGATCGCAGACGTAGTCGACCGGGTCCACACCCTGCTCGGCGGCGAGGTCGGCGACCCGGCGGCCCTCGGCGTCCGGGCGGGACCGCGCGGACGCCACCGCGATGAGGTCCCAGCCGCCGTTGCCCACGGTGTTCTCCCACCCGGCGACGCCCGTCGCGATGTCCGCCCGGATCCGGTCGCGGACATCGGCGCCTTGCAGCCGTTCCAGCAGCGCGCCGACACCGCCCTCACTCGCCCACGGCGGCAGCATCGCGTGCAGCACGGTGCTGCCCGCGGTGTACGGGTACACGTCGCACAGCACGTCCAGGCCCTCGGCCCGGGCCCGTTCCAGCCGGGGCAGCGTGCGCAGGGTGGCCCCCCAGGCGTGGCGGCCCGCCGTCTTGTGGTGGGAGACCTGGAGCGCGGCGCCGGAACGTGCCGCGATCTCCAGCGCCTCCTCCAGGGCCGATTCCACCTGCGACATCTCGTCGCGCAGATGGGTGACGTAGGGCTTGCCGTGGCGGGCGGCGACCTCGGCCAGCGCGACGATCTCCCCGGTGGCCGCGTAGGTGCCGGGCGGGTAGATCAGCCCGGTGGACAGGCCCGCCGCGCCCTGCCGCAGCGCCCGGTCGAGCAGGGTGCGCATGGCATCCAGTTCGTCGGGGCGCGGCGGACGGTCCTCGAAGCCCATCACCCCGGCGCGCAGGGTGCCATGGCCCACCAGCGAGGCGATGTGGTTGTACCGCAGCGCCGGGTCCTGACCGGCGGCGAACGCGTCGAAGTCCACCGCCGGCCGGATGGGCCCGAGGCCGAAGGTCACCCGGAGGTGTTCGGCGAGGTCCGGCAGCCGTTCCGGGAGCGCGGGGAACAGACTGGTCCCGCAGTTGCCGCAGATCTCCGTGGTGACCCCCTGGAGCAACGGCGCAAGGCGCAGCTCGTCGGCAGGTTCCGCGGCGGCGTCACGGGGCACGGCCAGGGCGTCGGAATGGGTGTGCACGTCGATGAAGCCGGGGGCGACGACGCGACCGGACACATCGAGGACCTCGGCCGCCGCGGCCCGTGTACCGGCCGGGAGCACGGCGATCCGTCCGTCCGCGACCGCGACATCCGCCTCCCGTGCCGGTGCTCCGGTGCCGTCGACGAGTGTTCCGCCGCGCAGCAGCAGGTCGAGTGGGCGGCCCATCACAGCACCGTCGACAGGAAGGCCCGCGTGCGCGCGTGGCGCGGGGCGGTGAACAGGAGTTCCGGGCTGCCGGACTCGACGACGGCGCCCTGGTCCATGAACACGACACGGTCGGCGACCTCGCGGGCGAATCCCATCTCGTGCGTGACCACGACCATCGTCGTGCCCCGGCGGGCCAGATCGCGCATGACGCCCAGGACCTCGCCGACGAGTTCGGGATCGAGGGCGGAGGTCGGTTCGTCGAAGAGCATCAGGGCGGGCTCCATGGCCAGCGCGCGGGCGATCGCCACGCGCTGCTGCTGACCGCCCGACAGCTGCGCCGGGTAGTGGTCCGCCCGATCCGCCAGACCGACCTCGGCCAGCAGATCCAGGGCCTGCTTCCTGGCCTCCGCACGGGACCGGCCCAGCACGGCGACCGGACCCTCCATCACGTTCTGGACCGCGGTGCGGTGCGGGAACAGGTGGAACCGCTGGAACACCATGCCGATCCGCTCGCGCTGACGCCGTACGTCGCGGGGGCGCCGCTCGCGCAGGCGGCCGGACGGGCCGTGCTGTTCGTAGCCGATCAGCTCGCCGTTCATCCACACCCGCCCCGCGTCGATCTGTTCGAGGTGGTTGAAGCAGCGCAGCAACGTCGACTTGCCGGAGCCGGAGGGACCGATGACGCACAGCACCTCACCGCTGCGGACCTCCAGATCGATGCCCTTCAGCACCTCGGCCTCACCGAACCGCTTGCGGACCCCGCGGGCCGCGAGAATCACGTCGTTCATGCCGTCGCTCCCTTCCTGCCCGCACGCCCCGGTCGTAGATCGGCCAAGATCCTGCGCCGCAGCGGCGGGGCGGCCCCCGGGCTGTACCGGCGTTCGACCGCGTGCTGTCCGATGCTGGCGATCGTCGTGAGGACCAGGTACCAGAGGGATGCCACCAGCAGCAGCGCCACCACCTCGAAGTTGGCCAGATAGAGGTGCTGGGACACGGTCATCAGGTCCGATCCGGCGATGACGGACACCAGCGAGGTCGTCTTGAGCATGGAGATGAACTGGTTGCCGAACGGCGGGACGATCACCCGCATCGCCTGCGGAAGCACGACCCGGAACAGGATCTGACGGTTCGACATGCCGAGGGACGCCCCGGCCTCCCGCTGGCCGGGATCCACACTCCCGATACCGGCCCGGACGATCTCCGCCATGTAGGCGCCCTCGTTGATGGAGAGCCCGAGCAGCGCCGCCACGAAGCCGGTGATGACCTGGTTCGACTGCCAGCTGATCAGCTTCGGTCCGTCGAAGGGGACGCCGATGCTGATGACCGGGAACAGCAGGGCGAGGTTGAACCAGAAGATCAGCTGGACCAGCAGGGGGGTGCCCCGGAAGAACCAGGTGTACGCACCGGCCGTGAAGCGCAGCACCGGGCTGTCGGAGAGCTGCATCACCGCGACGACGACGCCGATCACCACACCGAGGGTCATCGAGACGAGGGTGAGCTGGATCGTCACCCACAGTCCCCGCAGGATGACGCCGTCGAACTGGTACTCCGCGACGATGTCCCAGTGCAGGTGGGGGTTGACGATGATGGTGTACGCGATCCACACCGCGAACAGCGCGGCGGCGAGGACCGCCAGCCAGCGCCCCGGCCGGGGGCGGCGGCTCAGCCGGAGCGCGAGGTCGTCGTCCGGTGCCGCCGGGCCGTCCGCCGGCGCGACGGCGGACGTCTTCGGATGGGTCATGTCCGTGCTCACCGCCCGTCGTTGACCGTTGCCTCGGTGACGGCGCTGTCGCCGACGCCCCAGGTGTCGAGGATCTTGCGGTACTCGCCGCTGTCGATCAGCTCCTGCAGGGCCCGGTGCACCGCGTCGCGCAGCCCGGCCTGGTCCTTCGAGACCGCGATGCCCCACGGCGCGGTGCCGTACTGCGTCGGCAGCACCTCGTACGCGCCGCTCTTCTTCTCGGTGAACATCCGGGCGACGGGATAGTCGACGAGGGTGGCGACCGCGCGCCCGCTGTCGATCTGCAGCAGACCGGTCGGCGCGTCCTCGCTCTGCGAGATCCGCATCTTCTCCCCGCACTTGGCGTTCTGCTCCTCGCCGATGCGGAGGTTGGAGCTGCCCTTGGCGAGGACGACGTCCTTCCCGCACAGGTCCGCGAGGGACGTGATGTTCTGCGGGTTGCCCTTCTTCGTCATGATGACGCCGCCGGTCCGGAAGTAGTCGACGAAGTCGACCGCCTGCCGCCGCTGGGGGC
This sequence comes from Streptomyces sp. NPDC056061, assembly GCF_042266885.1. Lineage (NCBI taxonomy): Bacteria > Bacillati > Actinomycetota > Actinomycetes > Kitasatosporales > Streptomycetaceae > Streptomyces > Streptomyces sp. NPDC056061. The sequence continues at coordinate 276,259 of NZ_JBHJWQ010000005.1, forward strand.
TGTCCGTCATGGACGACATGACCAGGTCGAAGCGGCCGGACGCCAGACCGGGTATCAGCCCGTCGAACGCCGCGTTGGTGAGCTCCACCCGCAGCTTCAGCCGACCGGCGACGGCCTTGGCCAGATCGGGGTCGACCCCGGTCAGCCGGGTGGTCCCCGGCTCGTACATCTCCATCGGCGGATACCCCACAGCGGTGGCCACCCTCAGCACCCCCTTCTTCCGGTACGGGTCGGGGAGCAGCTCGGCCGCCGGCCGGCCGTCGGCGGCCCGGGAGGAACTGCCGGACGGGGCGTCGCCCTGGCCGGAACGCCCGCAGGCGGTGGCCGCGAGGGCGACCACGGCCAGGGCTGCCAGACAGCGCAGAGAACGAGGACGTTTCATCAGTTTTCTCCCTCAACGGGGTGGCGGTGCGCCGATGCTGGCAGTAGGGCCCCGGGGAATGGAAGATGATGAAGCCATTCATGCCTGACCATCGAAATCTGTACGGGTCCGCCGCGCTTGCCGGACCCGGTACGGGAATGGGGCATCGCATGCCACGCTCTCCCGGCCGACGTGCCGTGCTGCTGTCGACCGCCGGACTGCTCATGGGCGCCACGGGCTGCGCCGCCACCTCGCGGAGGGCGACGGGACCGTCCGAATCCGCGTCCCCGCCCGGCCCGGCGGCCTCGTCCCCGCCCGCGCCGCTCCCCGCGACCACCGCCTGGCGCCCGAACCGTGACGACGTGGAGCCCGACGTGAAGCTGCGGGCCGTCCAGGTGGTGGAGGCGATCGGCGCGTGGCCCGCCGGGCAGGGCGGTGCCGACGCGGCGAAACGACGGCTGGTCGCGCTCGGGGCCGCGCCCTCGCTGCTGGACCGGGCGGGCCCGATGCGGCCCGCCGCACCCGAGGCCGCCCTCCAGGTGATCGAAGCGCAGTACGGGGGGATCCTCGCGGACACGGCCAGCGTGATGGTGGCGTACCGGCAGTGGACGCCCGGTCATGACGGCGGCACCACCGTCGAGGTCCTGCTCGACCGGGCGCGGCCCCGCTGGGAGGTCACCGAGCTCCGTCCCGGCCGCCCGGGCCCCGCCGCGGTCCCCGTTCCTTCTCGGGCGCGGCAGGTGCTCGACCACCCGCGGATCGGGCTGCCTCCCGCGGCGGAGGCGGACGTCCGCAGCGGGCACATCCGCCCGACCGCGCTGCGGGCCCTGCTGGACCTGGCCGGCACGTACCGGATCGACGTCACGGTGTTGAGCTCCGGGCACCCGCTGTACGTGTTCGGCACCGACCGGCTGAGCGACCACCCACCGGGCCGGGCCTTCGACGTGTGGCGGATCGACGGGCACCCGGTCGTCGACCGGGCGACCTCGCGCCGGCTGATCGAGTCGTTCATGCGGGACGCGGCGGCGGCCGGTTCGTACAACGTCGGCGGACCGCTGCGGCCCTCGGGAGGGGCGACGCCCAACCAGTTCTTCACCGACGACACCCATCACGACCACGTGCACGTGGGGTTCGCCGGCTGATGCGGCCGGTGCCCCGCTCCGCCCGGACCGGGCCAGGAGACCGGCACCCCCCCGGAGTGACGTCGGCCCGAAGGCGACGGCCCGCTCCCGGCGCGCCCGTAAGGTCGCATCATGCGCGTACTCTTCGCCTCGACCCGCGGATCGGGCCACTTCCACCCCCTCGTCCCCCTCATCGACCTGTGCACCGGGCGCGGCGACGACATCCTCGTCGTCGCCCCGCCCGGCCTCGAACCGTTACTGGCGGCCCGTCAGCAGCCGTACCGCATCGGCGCGGAGCCGCCGGACGGCGCACTGTCCGCGACGCTGGGCCGGGTGCTGCGACTGCCCCCGGACGAGAGCGTGTCCCTGATGATCCGGGAGGTGTTCGGCGGGCTCTTCCTCGACGCGATGCTGCCGGCGCTCGACGAGGCGTGCCGCACCTGGCGGCCCGATCTCGTGCTGCACGAGGCATGCGAGTTCGCCTCGGTGATCGCCGCCGAACGCCACGGAGTCCCGCATGCCAGGGTCGCGGTCTCGGCGGCGGAGTTCACGCGCTCCGGCGACGCACTGCTGGACGCCGTGTTCGAGTCGCACGACCGCGGCCTCGCCGACCGGCTCCGGACGTCCCCGTACCTCACCCGCCTGCCCGCCTCCCTGGACCCCTCGCCGTACCCGCGGACCCACCGCTATCACGCGTCCGCACCGTCCGTCCCGGCGCCGGACCGGTGGGACGACGGCGAGGAACCGCTGCTCTACGTCACCCTCGGCACCGAGGCGGGTGCCCTGCCGACGGCCGCCGGACTGTACCGCGCCCTGCTGGACGCCGTGCGCGGACTCCCGGTGCGGGTCCTGCTGACGGTGGGACACGGCACCGACACGACGGACCTGGGACCGATTCCGCGCAACGTCCGGGTGGAGGCATGGGTGCCGCAGGACGACGTCCTGCGCAGCGCCTCCCTGGTCATCTGCCACGGCGGGTCGGGAACGGTGTTCGGCGCCCTGGCGGCCGGTGTCCCCCTGGTCTGCGTCCCGCTCTTCGCCGACCAGCCCGACAACGCGCGGATGGTGGCAGCGGCGGGTGCGGGGGTCGCCGTCGCCCCGACCGGTGCTCCGGCCGACGAGGCGGCGGTGCTCGGCGCCGACGACGTCTCCGGCATCCGGTCCGCCGTCCAACTGCTGCTCAAGGATTCGTCGTACCGGGCGCGGGCCGAGCAGTTGGCCGCCGAGATGCGGTCCGCCGCCGACTGCGCGGAGCTGATCGCCGCCCTCGATCCGACCACCTGAACCGGACGCGCCGGGCGCGGCCCCGTTCGGGCCCGGCACGTCCGTCCGGTGGGGTTCCCGGCGCGCGGGCGCTGCGGCGGCGCGTCGGCGGGCATGGGAAGAGAGTGCCAGCAGTTTCCGAGCCCGTGATCAACCTCGTCCGGCGCACCACCGAGCCCGTCGGGGCGCAGACCCTGCGCTCCACGGCGGCCGCCGTCATCGCCTACGTCGTGGCGGTGTGGACGCTTCCGCATCCCGCCCCCCTCACGGCGCCCCTCACCGCGCTCCTCGTCGTCCAGGTCACCCTCTACGCCACCCTCACCACCGGGATCCGCAGGGTGAACTCGGTCGTCGTCGGCGTGGTCATCGCCAGCGCGTTCAGTTCCCTGGTCGGCCTCAGCTGGTGGAGCCTGGGACTGACGATCTTCGTCTCGCTGATCATCGGACGGCTGGTACGGGTCGACGAGTTCGTGCCCGAGGTGGCGATCAGCGCCATGCTCGTCCTGGGCGTCGCCCAGGTCGCCTCCACGGCGCTGGACCGCGTGCTGGAGACCCTGATCGGCGCGGGTGTGGGACTACTGTTCAACCTGGTCCTCGCGCCACCCGTGTGGGTGCAGACGGCGGGCGCGTCCATCGACAGCCTCGCCCGGTCGATGGCAGTGCTGTTCCGCGCCATCGGCGAGGACGTGCACGGCCACCTCTCCGTCCCCCGGGCGGCCGACCGCCTGCACGAGGCCCGCCGCCTGGACCACGACATCGTCGAGGTCGACGCCTCCCTGCGGCAGGCCGAGGAAGGGCTCACGCTCAATCCGCGGGTCCGGCAGGGGCTGCTCTACCGGGTCGTGCTGCGCACGGGCCTGGACACCCTGGAGATCTGCGCGGTGGTGCTGCGGGTGCTGTCGCGCACCCTGACCGATCTGGCCAAGGCCCGTACCGACGAGTCGCTGTTCCCCACCGACGTGGCCGAGTCCCTGCGGGAGCTGTTCGGGCAGATGGCCGACGCCGTCGAGGCGTTCTCGGCCCTCATCACCACCCCGCTCGCGGAGAACGCCGAGGAGGCGGAGGACCGGCTGGCCCGCGCGCTCGCCGTCGGCCGGGCGACCCGGGACCGGGTGGCCGACCTGCTCCTGGAGAACGTCCAGGAGCGTCCCCGCCAGTGGCAGCTGCACGGCGCCCTGCTCGCCGAGGTCGATCGGATCCTGGACGAACTGGACGTCGACAAACGCACCGAACGGCTGGGCAAGGAACTCGACCGGCGCTCGGGCCAACTGCACGAACGCCATCCCTGGCTGCGCGCCGTGTCCCGGCGGCTGCGGGGCGGACAGGGCTGAGACGGGGCCACCGGCAGGGCCGCGGGCCGGACCCGGCCCGGCGCGAGAACGCGCTCGCCGCCGAGCCCGTCGCTCCCCGTCACCGGCGCTCACCCGGACGGTCGGCCGTATTCACTCCGCTGCTCCCCGTGCCGCGCCGACCCGGCCGGAGCCCGGGAACGCTGGGTCGTGTCGTCGAACGGCAGACGGCAGTGCGACGACACGACCGGACCCACCCACCGCCCCTCGACGAAGAGAGATCAGCATGCCCCCCTCACCCCTCCCCGCCCCGCGGACACGGATAGCCGGGCGCCGCCGCGGGCGGACCGTCGCCGCAGCGCTCGCCACGGCCGCTCTCGTCGCGGTCGCCGTCCCCGCCGCGGCCGACACCGACACCGGCGCCGATCCGGCCGGCACCCGGCCCACCGTGGTGCTGGTGCACGGCGCGTTCGCCGACGCCGCGGGCTGGAAGGGCGTGGCGGAACGGCTCCGCGGCGACGGCTACGAGGTCATGACCCCGGACAACCCGTTGCGCGGGCTCGCCGCGGACTCCGCGCACCTGGCCGAGGTGCTGAAGGGCGTCCGGGGCCCGATCGTGCTGGCCGGCCACTCCTACGGCGGCGCGGTGATAAGCAACGCCGCCGCTGCGAACCCCCGGGTGAAGGCCCTGGTGTTCGTGTCCGCGTTCATGCCCGACAAGGGGGAGTCGCTGAGCGAACTGGGGACGCGGTTCACCGGTTCCGAACTGAACGCGGCCCTGAAGCCCGTGCCGGTCAAGAACGCCGACGGCACCGAGGGCACCGATCTGTACATCCGTGACGACCGGATCCACGAGGTCTACGCGGCGGACCTGCCGACGGACACCGCCGCACCGACGACCGCCGCCCGGCGTCCCCTCGGCGGCGCCGCGCTCATGGACCGGGCGACCGCGGCGGCCTGGCGGAGCATCCCGTCCTGGGCCCTGGTCGCCACCCGGGACAAGGCGATCGCCCCGGATCTGGAACGCTTCCAGGCGAAACGCGCCAAGGCGCACACCGTCGAGGTCGACTCCTCGCACGCGGTGATGGCATCGCACCCCGACGCCGTCGCCGACCTCGTACGGCAGGCGGCCGGCGGCTCGTCCGACACGTCGTCGATGGCCTCGACCGGCATCAGCACCCTGATCGTGGCGGGCCTCGGCGGTCTCGCCGTGCTCACCGTCCTGACCGGCGCGGGAATCCTCGCGGCGAGCCACCGGCGGCGCATCACCGGAGGCGGCACGGGGCCGCTGATCTGACCCCGTGCCGGTACGGCCCGGTCCCGGAATCCGCCCGTCCAGGACCGGGCCGCACCCCGCGCACGCGCCTCCGGCCGCACCTCACGCCCTGGCACGGGCCGACCCCGCCGCGCCTGCGGCGCGCGGGCCGTTCCCGCTGCCGCCCGGCTCAGGAGTACGCGCGCAGCGCCACGATGCGCGGATGCCGTGCGCCGTTCGTCGGCGAGGTGCAGAGCGATCCCCTCGGCCGCCCTCTCGGGTGGGTGTGTCCGCGGACCGGAGCGGGACCGGTCGGGCACGGATCCACGGTCGGGCGCGGGGTTCCGGTCACGGGCCTCCTCACGGCACCAGCCTCGAATCCGACAGCCGCGGCGAGGGCGGTTCCGCGCCGTCCAGCGTGGCCGAGTACAGCGCGGCGTGCTCCTCGCGGGACACCACCGATCTGCCGCCGCGCAGCGTGAGCCGGTTGCCGCGCGGAGTCGTCCAGCGCACCTCCGCGTGGTCACCGGTCGTGATCACCTCGGGGTCCGGCTCCCGGCCGCGCTCCGTGCCGGACGGCACCAGCGACAGCGAACCCGCCGCGAAGGCGTCGCCCACCGTCGCCCAGTCCAGCTCGGCCGGGGTCGGGCTCTCGAAGAGGACGATCTCGATCCGCGCTCCGTCCGCGTGCGGCACCAGCCTGACCACGGGCCGGCGACCGCCGAAGGCGCCCCCGGCCAGTCGAAGCTCCAACCGCGCCGTTCCCAGGTCGAGTTCGGCGCCGCCCTCCACCTCGATCACCTCCGGCACGGGCGGCGCGCCGATCATGTCCACCACCAGCCGCAGCGACCGGGCCCGGAACCGGTCGCCCGGCTCGATCATGTCCAGGTGGTGGTGGCGGTCGCCCGCCGGGCAGGCGAATCCCGCCAGCCAGGCCACATGCGGACCGCTCTGCACGGTCGACAGGACACCCGACGCGAAATCGAAGTCCTCCGCGCCGTCGTCCTTCACCAGATGGACGTGCAGGTGCCCGGGGGAGCCGTCCGGCCGCACCCAGTGACCGAACAGCGCCCGCCGCTGCAACCAGGTGTCCTGGTGATTGACGCTGCCCAGCGTGGTGACCGGGTCCAGCCAGGTCGTCCCGGTCTCCGGGTGCGGGGAGGCGGCGAAGAGTTCCCGATGCTCGTGCTCGCCCTCCAGGGCCGCCAGCCGCGCCGCCGCCCACGGGGGCATGCGGTAGTCGACACAGGCGTGCACCCCGACCGACATCTCCCCGCCGACCGGTGCGATCTCCGGCGTGCCCAGCGCCCCGCGCACCGCCTTCACCAGGAACGGTGGCACACCCAGGTCGTTGCTGTAGCAGCGGGCCATCGGGCCGGAGAGCTGACGGGTCGGCGGGTGCCAACGGGCCAGGAAGTGCAGCCAGAGCCGGTCGTGCAGCCGGTCGTTGAGCTCCAGCACCCGCTCGTCGCGCACGTGCTCGCGGATCAGGGTCAGGGTCTGGAGCACGACACCCCAGTAGGACGGGCTGTTGAACTCGGTGAAGCTCCCGGTGATGTCGATCGCCTCGCACAGCCGCGTCATGCGGTCCGTGCCGTAGGCGAACAGCGCCTCGTCGTCCAGGAGTCTTCCGGCGGCGAGCGCGACGAACGTGCCCATCACGGCGACATTGGTGTACGTCATGGGGACGTTCCGGCGGACGATCGACGCCGCCGCGTGCCGCACCGACTCGCGGAGTTCGTCCAGCACGGGCGCCGGCAGCCGGTCGCCGTGGCGGGCGTGGATCAGCAGCAGGTGGATGCCGAGGAAGTCCGCCCAGTTCCAGTCCGGCGGGTCCATCTCCGCCGCCGGTTCCTCGGCGTAGTAGCCCCAGATTCCGTAGGTCGGGTTCTCCTCGGAACGGTCCTGGAGCTCCGCGACCCGGAGGATCGCGGCGTGGGCACGCTCGGCGTCGCCCGGCGCGTCCCGCTCCAGCAGGAGCAGCGCGTACTGCAGGGAGTTGCGGGTGGGGTGCGCGAGACCGCCCTTGATGTGGGTGTGGATCGGGTTGTAGGGGGCTTCGACCTGCAACAGGTTCGCCTCGGGGTCCCAGCGGCGGTCGCCCCCGGAAAGGGCCGCTCGCAGCAGGGCGCGGTCGTACTCGGCGGCCGACCAGGCAGGGTGCACGGGATGTCCTCCAGCTCGCGATCGTCCGTCCGACGATCTCCGGAAACGCTTGGGAAACGTTTTCCAGAGGCTAAGCCGAGGTCCACCCTCCGGCAAGGGGCATGTGGTGAACCTTCGCCCAGGAGTCCGCCTCGCACCCATTGACGCGGCGATATCGCACGGTGCAAGGTGACCCCGGCTGGAAAACGCTTTCCGGCCAGTTCCGGTCTGTCCTGAATGGAGTCCCCGATGAGACCCTCCCTGCGCATCGCCATGACGGGCGTCACCGCGGGCGCGCTCGTCTGTGCGCTTGCCTCGTGTTCCGGTTCCGGCAGCGACACCGCCGCCGACGGCAAGGTGACCATCACCGTCTCCGGGCGCCCGCCGGCCACCGACGCGGCCTCGGTCAAGACGTTCAATGCGCGGGTGGCGGAGTTCGAGAAGGCCAATCCCGGGATCAAGGTCAGGACGAACGAGTACCAGTACGACCAGCAGAGCTTCCAGACCAAGGTCGGCGGCGGCAGCCTGGAGACGATCGTCCGGGTGCCGCTGACCGAGATGTCGGGGCTGATCAAGCGCAGGCAGATCGCCGATCTCACCGAGGACTTCAAGAAGCTCAAGCACAGCGAGGACTTCAACCAGGTCGCACTCGGCGCCGCGAAGGGCCTGGACGGCAAGACCTACGGCATCCCCACCGAGGAGTACGCCCTCGGACTGCTCTACAACCGGGACCTGTTCCAGAAGGCCGGGCTCGACCCCGACAAGCCGCCGACCACCTGGGCCGAGGTCCGTGCCGCGGCCGGGGCGATCTCGGAGAAGACCGACGCCACCGGCTACGCCCAGATGACCAAGGAGAACACCGGCGGCTGGATGCTCACCGCCATGGCCTACTCCTTCGGCGACTCCATGCAGGAGGAGTCCGACGGCAAGTGGGCCAACACCTTCGACCGCTCCGGCAGCGGCGCCGAGAAGGCCCTCGGCACGCTCAAGCAGATGCGCTGGACCGACGACTCGATGGGCAAGAACCAACTGCGCAACATCACCGACGTGGAAAAGGACTTCTCCGCCGGGAAGATCGGCATGACGATCGCCGGGCCGAGCGCGGTCAACCACTACGTCCAGCAGTACAAGGGCGACCCGAAGGCCGTCGGACTGGCCGCCATGCCCACCGACGGCGGCGCCAAGCGGACCCTCGCCGGCGGCACCATCGCGGTCATCAGCCCCCGCGCCACCCCGCAGCAGCGTGAGGCGGCCGTGAAGTTCATCGACTTCTACTACCTCGCCACCAAGTACGACCCCGCCCTCGCGGGGAAGGACGCCGCCGCCAAGAAGAAGGACGGCGCCGTGATCGGGGTGCCGACCGTCCCGTTCTACGGGCCCGCCATCGCCGGCCCGGTCAAGGAAACGGTCGACCGGCAGGCCAACGTGCCGGTCGAGCACTTCGCCCCGTACAGCAAGGCACTCGACGGGTACGAACTCGTCGTCGAGCCGCCGGTCGAGGCGCAGAACGTGTACAAGGCCCTCGACAGCGCCGTGCAGGCGGTGCTGACCCGCAAGGACGCGGACCCGGCCGAGCAGCTGAAGAAGGCCGCCGCACAGGTCAAGTCCCAGGTGGAACGGGCGCAGCACTGAGACGTGCCCGGCACGTCGGAACCGAGCACAGCACGAGGAGAGGCGAGGAGACGTCATGAGCAGGTCGCACGCGCCTGCGGCGCCCGCCGGGAACCGCACCCGCAAGGACCGGACGCACGAACACCGTCCCGACGACGAACCCGCGGCGTCCCCGGCGCCGCAGGGGCAGCCGCCGGGCACCGCCTCCCGGCGGCGCGGCAGTCCGGCGCAGCGCTTCGCCCGCTGGGTCAGGCAGGGAGGGATCACCACCATCCTGTTCGGCCTGCCCATGGTGCTGTGCTTCGCCTACTTCTCCTGGTGGCCGATCGCCCAGAGCGTCCGGCTCAGCTTCGAGCAGACCAATCTGGTCGGCCCGGCCACCTGGGTGGGCCTGGACAACTTCCGGCACGTGCTGGAGGACCCGCTGCTGTGGACGGCCGTCAAGAACACCGCGCTGTTCGCGGTGCTCGCCCTGGTGATCGGCTTCCCGCTGCCGCTCTTCCTCGCGGTGCTCATCGCCGAACTGCGGCGCGGCGGCACGCTGTTCCGCATCCTCGCCTACCTTCCGGTGGCGATCCCGCCGGTGGTCTCGGTCCTGCTCTGGAAGGTGTTCTACGACCCGGACGGCGGCCTGTTCAACCAACTGCTGGCCCATGTGGGCCTCGGCCCGTACCCCTGGCTCCAGTCCACCGACACCGCGATGCTCTCCATCGTCCTGGAAGCCACCTGGGCGGGCTTCGGCTCCACGGTGATCATCTACCTCGCCGCGCTCGGCTCCGTACCGAGCGAACTCTACGAGGCCGCCGAGATCGACGCCGCGGGCATCTGGCGCCGGGTCTGGCACATCACCCTGCCCTCACTGCGCGGTGTCGTCCTGATCATGCTGCTGCTCCAGATCATCGGCACCCTCCAGGTCTTCACCGAACCCTTCGTGATGACGGACGGCGGCCCGGAGGACTCCACCGTCACCGTCCTGATGCTGATCTACAACTATGCCTTCCAGAACGGCGACTTCGGAGCCGCGACCGCGCTCAGCGTGCTGCTGGCCCTCGTGCTCGGCGCGCTCTCGGCGATCTATCTGCGGGCGACGAGGAGCTGGAGCAACTGATGGCCGTACAGACACCCCTGCGCAACCGTCGCGGCAACCGACCCGAGGAGAGCGGACGCGGACTCATCTCCCGCGCCGACCGGCGGCGGACCTCCGTACGCGTCTCGCTCGGCTCCGTCCAGGGCCTCACGTTCCTGCTGCTGGTCGCCTTCGGCGCGGCACCCCTGTACTGGACCTTCAAGGGGGCCGTCTCACCGACCCAGGAACTGCTGCGCGACCCGCTGGCCCTCTGGCCCGACCAGGCGCAGTGGGGCAACCTCTCCCGCGCCTGGGACGAACTCCAGGTCGGCCAGTACCTCTGGAACACCGTGGTCCTGGTCACCGGTTCCGTCCTCGCGCACCTCCTCGTCGCCACCACCGGTGGCTACGTGCTGTCCGTGCTGCGCCCCAAGTGGGCCGCGCCCGTGCGCTGGTTGGTGCTCGCCACCCTCTTCATCCCCGGCTCCATCTCCCTCGTCGCGCTCTACCTCACCGTGCTCGACCTGCCGGGACTCGGCATCTCGCTCGCCAACAGCCCGTGGGGGGTCTGGCTGCCGCATGCCGCCAGCGCCTTCACCGTGCTCATCGTGATGAAGTTCTTCGACGGCATCCCGCGCGAACTCTTCGAGGCCGCCAAGGTCGACGGCGCGGGCCCGTTCGTCATCTTCCGCCGGATCGTGCTGCCCATGTCGCGGCCGATCCTCGCGGTGGTGACCCTGCTGACGGTCATGAACTCCTGGAAGGACTTCCTCTGGCCGATGATCGTCATCTCGGACACCGAGAAGCAGCCGATCTCCGCCGCCCTGCCGCGCCTCGCGGAAACGGCGGAACAGTCGCTGCTCATCGCCGGGATGCTGCTCGCCATCCTGCCCCCGGTCGTGCTGTTCCTGATCTTCCAGCGGCAGATCGTACGCGGCGGGGGAGGCTTCACCGGCCTCAAGGGATGAGTACCACCCGGGAAGGCGCGGACCCGGTCCGCGCGGGCCGTCGGCGGCAGCGGTGCACGCCGAGGGCACAGGACCGGTGTGCTCCGCCGGAGTACGGCCGACGGAGCACACCACCGCCCGGGACCACCCAGAAAGGCACCGCGCCGATCCGATCGAGAGGACGCCTCGATGGAACAGAACGGCACGATCCGGCCAGGTCCCCTGGCACCGGCCAGAGTAGTGGGCCGCTCCCGACGCCCCGCCGCATGGGGCGCCGCCGCGGCCCTGCTCGGCTGCCTCCTGGCGGCAGCACCCCTGCCCGGCACGGCCCCGGCCGCCCACGCGGCCGGCACCCTCACCGTCACCTCGCCCGACCTGCTGTTCATCCAGGGGCAGGCGAAGATCACCCTCACCTCCGACCAGGCGTCGGTGGCCTGGAAGGCGCTCGACGACCAGGGCCTGGCCGTCGCCTCGGGCACCGCACCGGTCTCCGGCGGCACCGCCACCGTCGACGTCACGAAACTCGGCAGCGGCTACTACACGCTCCAGGCCACCGCCGGAACCACCACCCGCACCGCGAACTTCGGCGTGCTGACCGCCCTGACCGGCAAGGAGCAGCAGGACAAGCGCTTCGGCACCGGCATCCACTACGGGTGGAACGACGGCGACGACCAGAAGCTGCTGCGCGCGGTCAAGACGATGGGCATGCACGGCATCCGCTCCGACATCAACTGGAGCGCCATCGAGAAGACCCCCGGCGAGTACACCTGGAGCAACTACTCCACCGACCAGCACATTCCGTACGCCAAGTCGCAGGGGCTGATCTCCCTGCCCATCTCCGGCTACCGGAACCCCAATTACGACAGCAACCGGACCCCGGCATCCGACGCGGCGCTGGAGGCATACGGCAAGTACACCGCCGCCGTGGTGGAGAAGTACCAGCAGTCCAGCAAAGAGATCGAGATCTACAACGAGTACAACTCGACCGGCTTCAACAACGGCACCTGCGGCATCACCGCAGACTGCTACCTCAAGCTGCTCAAGGCGAGTTTCGGCAAGGTGCACGCCAAGGTCCCGGACGCCACCGTGGTCGGCGGCGGCCTCGCCGGTCTCCAGACCGACTGGCTGAAGCGCCTGTACGCCATCGGCGGCCTCGACTACATGGACGCGCTGAGCGTCCACCACTACGGCTACCCGAACCCGCCGGAGACGGCACTGGCGACACTGCCGCAGGTACGCGCGGACCTGGACGCGGCCGGCGGCAAGGACTTCCCGCTCTGGATCACCGAGAACGGCTACCCCACCCACAACGACGGCGTCAGCCTCGCGACGCAGGCCGCCTACCTGCCGCGCGCCCAGATCTTCTCGTTCGCCTCCGGCGTCGACCGCTACTACTGGTACGACCTCACCAACGACGGCACCGACGTCAACAACAAGGAACACAACTTCGGCGGCTTCAAGCGGCCCACCGCGGACGTCAAGGCATGGCAGCCCAAGCCGTCCGTCGTCACCGAGGGTGTCCTGATCCGCCAGCTCGCCGGCCGCGCCTACGCGGGCCGTGACGACGCGGGCTCCGACGCCGTCCGCTCGTACCGCTTCGGCACCGGCAACGACACGGTCCGCACCCTCCACACGACGGCCTCGACCCCGGGAACCGCGGAGCTGACGGCTTCCGGCCCGGTCACCGTCACCGACCAGATGGGTCACACCAAGACGTACCTGCCGGTCGGCGGCAAGGTGCAGCTCGGCATCGACGACAAGGTGCTGTACGTCAAGGGCGCGGTGAGCGGGGTCAAGGCAGTGACCGGCCCCGTCTTCTCCCTCCAGCTGCCGCAGCGCACCAACACGGAGGAAACCGTCGACGCGGTGCTCCAGGTGGACGGCACCAAGGGCCGGACGCTGCCGCTGGGCTACGACTTCCGGATCGCCGGGGAGAAGTTCCGCGTGACCGCGGAGCCCGGCAAGGTGGTCCGCCGCACGGTGGAACTGCCCACTTCCGCCCTGACCGGCCCCCGCTCGGTCAGCGGCACGGTCGCACTCGGACCGGTCAACCTCGGCCGGGTCACCACCGACACCGAGGTGGTACCGCCGACCCAGGTCCTCTTCGACCCGGTGGTGAAGCAGGCGGCCCCGTTCGCCGCCGCGCTGAAGGTCACCGTCACCAACAACCGCGTCCGCGGCCCGCTCGACCTCACCAAGCTGGAGTGGCAGGTCAACGAGGGCACCGCCTTCCTGGACCGGGGCACCATCGACGGCCCGATCCGCGTCGGCGCCGGGGCCAGCACCTCGTACACCGTGGACGCGCGCAACATCAAGCCCTGGAAGCGCTACTGGACGGCCGCCTATGTCAACACCCCCGACGGCGCGAGGAACGCCGTGGGCGCCTGGAACGGCTGGGGCGCCGTGCAGCCGGCCGGCACCGCCACCGCCACCCCCATCGACATCGTCGCCGACGGTTCGGTGTCCTACAGCAGCGGCTACAAGGGCGCCGACGACCTGTCGGGCACCGTCCGGCCGCAGTACACCGACGCCGGACTCGTGATCGAGGGCGCGATCACCGACAACGTCCTGGCCCAGCCCGCCACCACCGCCGAGAACATGTGGCAGGGGGACAGCATCCAGTTCGCCGTCACCCCCCAGGCGCCCGGCCGCAGCCGGCAGTACGTCGAGGTCGGCGCCTCGCTCGTCGGCGGCGAACCGAAGGTGTACACCTGGCGCGCACCGGCCGGGCAGTCCGCCGGCCCGACCCCGGGGGCCACCGCCCGGATCACCCGTGACGGCACCACCACCCGCTACATGGTGACGGTGCCGTGGGCCTCGCTCGGCCTCGCCGGCAAGCCGACCGCGTCCATCGGACTCGGCTTCGTCGTCAACGACAGCGACAACGACGGCCGGGCCCGCGGCTGGACCGAGTGGGGCGGATCCATCGCCAACAACTCCAAGAGCGCGGGCGGTCTGCGCGCCGTCCAGCTGACAGACTGACCGACCGTGCGATCCCACCCATGAAACGGGCGGGGTCGGGTGCACCTGACAGCACCCGGCCCCGCCGCTCCACGTTCCGCGGCCGCCCGTCACCGGTGACGGCCGAAACGCCACCACCACCGCGAGGAGACCTGCTCCATGGCCCTGTTCGACCTGCCGCTGTCCGAACTGCGCGACTACCGGCCGACGATCGACGAACCGGACGACTTCGACGCCTTCTGGTCGAAGACCCTGGCCGAGACCCGCGCCCACGACCCGGCGGTCTCCTTCGAACCCGTCGCGACCGGACTGACCGGGCTGCGGACCTGGGACACCACGTTCGCCGGCTTCGGCGGCCACCCGATCAAGGGCTGGTTCGGCGCACCCGCGCACGCCGAGGGCCCGCTCCCGCTGGTCGTCCAGTTCCACGGCTACAACGGCGGACGCAGCCTCCCGCACTGCTGGGGCCTGTGGCCGCTCGCCGGGTTCGCCCACTTCATCATGGACGTGCGCGGACAGGGCAGTGGCGGCAACGTCGGCGACACCCCCGATCCGGTCGGCTCCGGCCCCTCCCACGCGGGCTTCATGACCCGCGGCATCGAGGACCCGGAGCAGTACTACTACCGCCGGGTCCACGCCGACGCGGTGCGCGCCGTGGAAGCGGCCCGGTCCCATCCGCTCGCCGACCCGGCCCGCACGGTCGTGCTCGGCGGCAGTCAGGGCGGTGGCATCGGCCTGGCGACGGCGGCGCTGGTCCCGGACGTGGCGGCCGTCGCCGTCGACGTGCCGTTCCTCTGCCACTTCGAACGGGCCGTCACCCTCACGGACGCCGACCCGTACGCGGAGATAGCCCGTTACCTGAGGATGCACCGCGGCAAGGAGGACACCGTGCTGCGCACCCTGTCGTACTTCGACGGCGTGTCGTTCGCCGCCCGGGGCACCGCCCCCGCACTGTTCTCGGTGGCCCTCCAGGACCAGGTCTGCCCGCCCTCCACGGTCTTCGCCGCGCACAACGCCTACGGCGGCGAGAAGGAGATCGAGGTCTACCCGTTCAACGGACACGAGGGCGGCGCCATGTTCCAGGAGGCCGCCCAGCTGCGCTGGGTGCCGCAGACGCTCCGGCGGGTCCGCTGAGCGCGGGTGTTCCCGCCGGGGCGTCCCGACGGGAACGTCCTACGCCGTCAGCGGGGCGGGGAGCTCGCCGACACGGTCGACCGCGGCCCTGACGAGGACGGCGGAGACGCCGACGACGGTCCCGGCGGGGCCGGCGTCGCCCGCCTCGGTGAGCACGGTGCGTTCACCGAGGAACTCGTACGTCGTCCGGTCGAAGACCCACTGCGTCTGCTGTCCGTGCGAGGTGCGCGCCACGGCGACGCCCTCGCGCCCCGCCGCGTCGACGGCCGTGCCGACCACCGTCACGCCCGGGATTCCTGACGCGGCCCGGTAGAGGGCGGCCTCGACCCGGGGCGGCGCCCAGGTCTCGGCCAACAGGTCGCCGATCGCGGTGAACGCCCGCTGGTCCGGATCCGGCCCCTGCCCGCGGGTCTGGTCCCGGACGAGCGCCAGCAGCGTATCGGGATCCGTGGGCAGCGAGGCGACGTGGAGATGGGTGGGCGCGGAGACCGACGGACCGGCCGTGGACGCGGGGGCGGGCCGGGGCGTCGCCCCCCGGCCGTCGAGGCGGTCGCCCCCCGCGGCGGCACCCAGTGGGGTGTCGGGCCCGCCCTCCTCGCGCAGCAGACCGGAGCGGCGTCCGTCGGCGGCGGACCACACCTGCCGGGTGTGCGCGGGAGGCATGGTCACCGGGCCCCCGGCGGCGCTCTGCGCGGCGTACGCGACCCTGCTCTCGATGTACACGAACTGATCGGCACGGACCGCCGAACGCTCCGCTCCGGCGGCGGCGAGAGCGACGTGGCCGAGGAGCCGTGCTGCCTCGGCCGTTCCCGTCGTGCGTCCCCCCGCGACCACGGCGGTGTCCCGCCCCGGCACTTCGGGGACGTCGCGCGCGAGGTCCACCGCCACGACGCCGACGGCCACCAGGGCACAGGCGAGGGCCGGCAGCGCGACCCGGACGAGTCGCCGGCGCGGGCCCGTGCGCCGGACCGTGGCACGGCCGGGCGCGGCGTCCCGGTCGGCCTCGCGCAACACTCTCTCCCTCAACAGCAGTTCCCGGTCCGGAGCCAGGCCCGGGACCGGGGGCGGGGCCGACAGGCCGACGGGTTCGGGGCGGGCGGCCCGCACGGAACGGCGGTCCGTGCGACGCCGGGGGACGATCGTCATCCGAGCTTCTCCTGGGTCAACGACCGGGCTGCGGCGAAGCGGCCCGGTACCGGCATGTCGGGGGTGGGACGCGGCCGTGCGGAACGGGCCTCGGCGTCGGTGAGTTCGCGCAGCCGGGCACGGGCGCGGGACAGGCGTGAACGGACGGTGCCGACCGGTACGCCGAGCGCCTCGGCCGCGGCCTCGTAGTCCAGCCCGGCCCACACGACGAGGGTGAAGACCTCCCGGTCGCGTGGGCGCAGCCGGGCCAGCGCGGCGTGCGCGGCGCGCAGTTGCTCGGTGTCGGCGAGGTGCGCGACGAGATCGTCGACGAAGTCGGGCACCTCGCCGCGCTCCGGGATCCGGGCGAGCGCGATGTCGCGGCGGCGTCGCGCGCGGGCGTCGCGGCGCATGACATTGGTCGCGATGCCCAGCAGCCAGGGGCGCAGACCGCCTCCGTCGGGACGCAGCCCCTCCCGGCCGCGCCACGCCTCCAGGAAGGTCGCCGACACGACGTCCTCGGCCTCGGCCCAGTCGCCCGTCACCCGCAGGGCATAGCGGTACAGCACCCGGGCGTGCTCGTCGTACAGCTCTGCCAGGGCTTCGCGGTCCCCGCGGCGGAAGCGATTCCTCATGAGTGTCTCCACACTCTGCTCTGCCACTTCCGTTGCGCCGGTTCCGGTGACCTGCACCACACGTGCCGAAGAATCAGCCGTTGCCCCTCATGTGACGTACCTCACCGGAACCCCGGCGGTCGCGGGCGCAGTGCAGACCATGAACACTTCACCCGTGCCCCGTCGCCGCGTCCTGCGGAACCTGACCCTCGCCGTCGCCCTGGTCGGCGGCGTCACACCTGCCTGGAACACCGCCGCACTCGCCGCGGAACCGGCGACCTTCGCCCTCACGATCGTGCACGTCGGCCGCGACGGCCGCCCGACGGACGACTACAACACCACCGTCACCGGAGTCTCCGGCCCGGGTGCCGACACGTCCGTCCGGCCGCACGACGCGTCCGGCACGACCACCGTGCGGCTGCCGCGCGGCCGGTACCTGCTGGACAGCTCCCTGACCTCCGGCGACGGCGCGGGCGGCACGGACTGGATCGTCCAGCCGCGCCTCGATCTCGACCACGACACCACCGTCACCGTCGACGCGCGGACCACCGCACCCGTCGACGTGACCCCGCCCGACCCGTCCGCGGGCTTCCTGCACGGCGCCATGGTCGTCCGCGTCACGCACGGCGGCGCCACCCGCGACGTCAACCTGATCACGGCCACGCCGAACCTGCGCGTCGCACACCTCGGCCCCGATGCCGAGGCCGGCACCGTGAAGCAGTGGTACGACGCGTACTGGTCCGGGAAGACCACAGGTTACGCGCTCGGGCACATCGGCACCGGATCCCGTGCCCTGACCGGACTCACCCGGCACCCCTCCGCGGCGGACCTGGCCACGGTACGGATCCGGGGGGCAGCCCGGCCCGGCACCGAGCAGAACGCGTCCGTCGACCTGCAACCGTCCGACGGGCCCACCGTCGGCGTGTCCCAGTTCCTGCCGACCCCCGGCACCCTCACCTATCTCGTCACGCCGGAGCGCGGCACCTGGGACATCGCGTACACCGTTCCCGGCACCCCGGGAGCCGCGTCCAGCCGCTACGCCGCCGACCGCATCCCCGTGCGCGCCGGGCGGACGACCACGCACACCTTCGACAACGCCGTCTTCGGCCCCGCCCTCGCCGGCCGGCCCGGCGTCCTGCGCGACGGCGACGGACTCACCGTCGACGTCCCGCTGCTCACCGACGGGGACGGCCACATCCCGTCGACACCGCCGTTCGACACCGCCTCCACCACGCTGCACCGCGACGGCGTGCTCGTCGGGAAGCGGACCGGAACCCCGGGGCGGGCCGCCTTCACCGTGCCGCCGGGCCGCGCCGCGTACCGGATCACCAGCACCGTGCACCGCAAGGGCGCGCCCGGCACCGCCACGCGCGTGACCGCGTCCTGGACCTTCACCTCGGACACCACGAGCGGCCCGGCCCCGGTGCCGGTGAGCGTGGTGCGGTTCTCGCCGGAGCTCGACCTCACCGGCACCGCGGCGGCCGACGCGCCGCTCCGCGTCCCCGTCACCGTCCTGGGCGCCGCGGGCGGGCGCATCCGCTCATCGGTCTTCTCGTACTCCACGGACGGCGGCACCTCGTGGACCCCGGTCCCGGTCGAGCGGGGCGCCCTCACGATCCACAACCCCCGCGCGGGCACCGGAGTCTCCCTGCGGGCGGAGCTGACCGACAACGGCGGGAACACCCTCACTCAGACCACCATCGACGCCTACCGCACCCGATGACCCCCTGACACGGTCCCGTCCGGCCCGTCCGCACGCCACCCCGACAGCGGCTCACCGGGGAGTTCCCTCCCCGCACGGCCCTGCCGGGGTGGTATGGATCACGGACACCCGGTGGACGACGCGTGTATGGTCCACCGGGGCACCTCGCGGCCCGGGACCGGCAACACGACCAGGGGCGGACAGTGCGGCAGAGGGCCTACGGGCAGGTGATGCGGGCCACCGCTTGCCTGCTGATGGTGTGGCAGGTCTGGATGGTGTGGTACATCGCCAGCCACGAGGCCGCGGGCGTGGAATGGACCTGCGACGGGACCGGCAGCTGCGCCAGCGACCAGTTCGCGTCCATGGCCCCGTTCATCGGCATCGGATCGGCCGTCGTCCTCGGACTGCTCTCCGCCCGCTTCCTGCACCGCGCCGCCCCCGGAGTGGTGATCGCGCTCAGCGCCCTCGGCACCGTCGCGGGCTGGTACGACGCGCTGGCGGAGGGCGAGGTCGGCCACGACTCCACCACCACCTTCTTCATCGTCCTGCCCATCGGCGAGTTCACCGTCTCCACCTGGCTGACCGTCCTCTGGTCCGTCGCCGCGGCCGGCTGCCTCGCCGCATGGTGGGGCGCCGCGGTGAGCCTGCGCCGCACCGCGGGACTGCGCCGCCTCTCCCGCCGCTGCGCCACTGCCGACGCGACCCTGGAGGGATGGCGTGCGGTGGGCACCAAGTACGGCGAGGTCACGGTGGTGTTCGACGACGCCGCCGGGGTGCGCCACCGGGTCCCGGCCCTGGTGGAACGCGTCGCGCTGCGGCGTGACGTCCGTGCCGTGTACGACCCCGACCGCCCCGACGACCCCGCCCGCACCAGGGTCGCCATCTGCCGCCGAAAGGGGCTGAGGATCGTATGAACCAGTCGCTGTCCCCCCTGCGCAGGTTCGTCACCGCCTTCGGCCTGCTGTCCGTCGCCGCCGCGGGACTCGCGTTCACCGCGCTCGTGCACGGCGCCGTCTTCGGCCCCCGCTGGCTGCTGCTGACCGGCCTGCCGGCGAGTGCCCTGGCCCTTGTGGTGTTCGGCAAGGTGAGCGAGTCCTCGCACACCGACGTCCTCGTCCGCGGCCTGCGCCCCGGCGGTCCGCGCGCCTTCGCGCCCGCCGTGGTCAACGGCGTGAGGGCGGTGAGCAAGGAGACCGGTCGGCCGATGCTCGACGGGCGCTCGCTGAATTCCGAGTTCGCCTTCGACCTGACCGTGGTGCCCGAGGGACTGCCCGCGTACCGGGTGCAGATCCGTCACCCCCTCGACGTGCAGGGTCTGCTGCACCGGTCCAGTGCGGTCGTCGAGTACGACCCCGAGCAGCCCTGGCGGGTCGTCATCCCCGACAACCCGCCGCGCGAGTGGCTGGCCCGTGCGCACGGCGTCACCGCGCCCGATGTGGTGAAGGGGGTGCCCGGCCGGGCACCGTTCGGCCTGCGGATCTTCGTGGCGAGCGTGGTGTTCGCCGCCGTCCTGCTGGTGCTCGTACGCGTGCTGGGCTGAGGCCGCCGCCGGGTCGCGGGCCCGTACGACGGCCCACGACCGGCGGGCCGGGCCCGACGCCCGTCAGCCGCCGCGCGGATACTGCTTGAGCACCTTGCCCTTGACATCGGCCCGCAGATAGGCGCCGCCGTACTCGTCGGAGACGTAGAAGCTGAACGTCGGCCGGTAGTCGTCGAACGGGGAGGCCGGATCGACGTCCACGTAGTGGGTGGTGGGCTCGGACACCCCCAGCTCCTTGTCCGCCCGGCGGATCAGCGCCGGCATGACGTCCCAGTCGTACTTCTCCAGGTCCACGGCCTTGTCGTTCGGCATGAGCGTGCCGCCCGCCCGGTCGCGGGTGACCTTGCCGTCCCGGTACGTGTAGACGTCGTACAGGCTCTTGTCGGCCTTGACCGGGGCCTCGATCCGGGCGAAATCCTCGTACAGCGTGAACGAGGTGATCCGGCTGGAGCCCGTCGTCCGCTTGAGCGCCGCGATGACGGTCCGCGCCCCGTCCGGCGTCAGCAGATTCCCCTTCACCGCCTCGTCCGTGTCCTGCGCGTCCGCGGCGTGCTGGGCCCCGGACGTCGCGGCGGACGACGGTCCGCCGGTGGGGCGGCCCGAGGCGGACGGCGCCGCCCCGGACGCCTTCGTGTCCGGGGCGGGCAGCAGCGCCCACACCAGGGCACCGGTGAGAGCGGTCCCCGCGAGAGTCACCGAGATCGCCGCGGTCCGGTTCCGGCGCACCCGGCGCCGGACCTCCTGGTCGCCCAGCGGCGCGGGCCGCGGGGGCTGCGGTGTCACGACCCGCGGGCGAACGGGCGCGGTGGGCAGCACGGTCGTCGGGCCGACCGGCGTACGGCCGGACGGCACCGAGTCCTGCGGGGCGGCCGGTCCGAAACCCGGCGGCACGGCGTCCTGGGGCGGTGCGGAGGCGCGGGGCGCGGACACGGCCCCGCCCGGCCCCGCGACGACCGCCGCCAACATCCGGTCCAGCTCCTGCGGACCGGGCCGGGCGGCCGTGTCCCGGGTCAGCAACGCGGTGAGGACCGGGGCCAGCGGGCCGGCCTCCACCGGGGGCGGAACCTCGTCGTCGAGCACGGCCGCCAGCGTGGCCAGCGTGGTGGCCCTGCGCAGCGGATGACGGCCCTCCACGGCCACGTACAGCATCATGCCGAGCGACCACAGGTCCGACGACGGATCACCCTCCTCGCCGCGGATGCGCTCCGGCGCCATGTAGTCCGGCGAACCGATGATCGAACCGGTCGCCGTCAGACTCGTGGACTCGCGGATCGCGGCGATGCCGAAGTCCGTGAGCACCGGACTGCCGTCGGGCCGCAGCAGGACGTTGGCCGGCTTGACGTCGCGGTGGTGGATTCCGGCGGCGTGGGCGGCACGCAGCGCGGACAGCACTCCACGGCCCAGCTCGGCGGCCTCCACCGGGGTCAGGGTGCCCTCGGCGAGACGCTCCGCGAGCGATACGCCGGGCACCAGCTCCATCACGATCCACGGGTACGCGTGCTCGCCGCCGTCGACGATGTGGTGCACCGTGACGACGCCGGGGTGGTCGAGCCGGGCCAGCGCCCGGGCCTCGCGCAGCACCCGCTCGCGCAGCAGCCGCGCCGACTCCGGGTCGTTCTCCGCGAGCGCGGGGTCCGGCGGCCGGACCTCCTTGAGCGCCACATCGCGGTGCAGCGCGATGTCGCGGGCCCGCCACACCATGCCCATACCGCCACTGCCGAGCCTGTTCACCAGCTCGAAACGGTCGTCGATCACACGGCGCACAGGCCCCCCAGCGTTCATGAAAAAGAGGGTACGGGGCAGGTCCGCGCGCCCGCGCACCCACCCCGTACAATCACGCGCCGGCGCCCCGGGCGAGCCGCAGCGTCACGATCTGGAACGGGCGCAGCCGCAGCCGCACCACGTTCCCCTCCAGCTCGGCGGACGCGTCGGCGAGGGGGCGCTCCAGCAGATCCACGACGCGCGCACCTGCCGGGACGAAGCCCGCCGTCAGCCGCGCCGAGGCGCGCCCGCCGTGCGCCTCGTGGAGCCGGACCACCACGTCCCCGCTCCCGTCGTCCGCCAGCTTGACCGCCGTCACGACCACCGCGTCGTCGTCGACCGAGACCAGCGGCGCGACCTCGGCACTCCCCGGCACCCGGCGTTCGGGAAGACCGAACTGCCAGCCCTCGCGCACCGCGTCCCCGACCGTCGCCCCGGGCAGCAGCGCGTACCGCAGGCGGTGCACCCCCTGGTCCGTCTCCGGGTCGGGATAGCGCGGCGCCCGCAGCAGCGACAGCCGCACCGTCGTCGTGGTGGAACCGTCCTCGCGGACCGTGCGGGTCACGTCGTGCCCGTACGTCGAGTCGTTGATCAGTGCCGCACCCCAGCCGGGCTCACCGACGTGCAGGAACCGGTGGGCGCAGATCTCGAACTTCGCCGCCTCCCAACTGGTGTTGGTGTGCGTCGGTCGCCGGACGTGCCCGAACTGGGTCTCCGCCGTGGAGTGATCGGCCCGCACGTCGATCGGGAACGCCGCCTTGAGGAACTTCTCCCGCTCGTGCCAGTCGACCTCGGTGGCGATGTCCAGCCGCCGCGCCCCCGGCCGCAGCGAGAGCACCTGGACGACGCGGGACGAACCGAAGCTGCGCACCACCTCGACCCCGTCGGCGTGCGGGCGCACCGCGTCGGCCCCGGTCAGATCCGTCACCGTGTTCCGGTAGAACGCGTCGACGTCCCAGGCGTCCCAGTGGTTGGGCAGATCGGGGTGGACCTGGAGCAGGTTCGCCGCGCAGCCCGGCGCGACCGTCTCCCGCCCCGCCACCAGATCGACCACCGAGACCACCAGGCCCCGCGCGTCCACCGTCACCCGCAGCAGCCCGTTGTCCAGCCGGAAGCCGTCACCGGCCGGCTCGGCCGCCACCGGTCGCTCCGGCGGCTGAGGGGCGAGCGACGCACCACCCGCCGCCACACCGGCCCGGGCGTGCGGGGCCGCGTTGAAGACGACGGCGCCGTCCCCCTCCGGGGCGCCCGCCAGGGCCCGTTGCGCGGCCCCGATCACCCCTTCGAGCTCCTCGGCCACCCGGGCGTACACGGCCTCCGCCTCACGGTGCACCCAGGCGATGGACGAACCCGGCAGGATGTCGTGGAACTGGTGCAGCAGCACGGTCTTCCAGACCCGGTCCAGCACCTCGTACGGGTAGGCGAACCCGGCCCGGACCGCCGCGGTCGCGGCCCAGAGCTCGGCCTCCCGCAACAGGTGCTCGCTGCGCCGGTTGCCCTGCTTGGTCCGCGCCTGCGAGGTGTACGTGCCCCGGTGCAGCTCCAGGTACAGCTCACCCAGCCACACCGGCGGCCGCTCGTACTCGGCCTCGGCGGCGGCGAAGAAGTCCGCGGGCCGCTCGATCGTCACCCGGGGCGACCCCTCCAGGTCCGCCAGCCGCTCCGCCCGGGCCAGCATCTCCCGGGTGGGGCCGCCGCCCCCGTCGCCCCAGCCGAACGGGACCAGCGAGCGCGTCGCGTGCCCCTTATCCCGGAAGTTGCGCTCGGCGTGCGCCAGCTCCTCGCCGGACAGCTCCGCCACATACGTGTCCACCGGCGGGAAGTGCGTGAACACCCGGGTGCCGTCCAGCCCCTCCCACAGGAACGAGTGGTGGGGGAACGGGTTCGTGGTGTTCCACGAGATCTTCTGGGTGAGGAACCAGCGCGACCCCGAGAGCGCCACCAACTGCGGCAGCGCCGCCGAGTAGCCGAACGAGTCCGGCAGCCACACCTCCTCGGTCTCGACCCCGAACTCCTCCAGGAAGAACCGCTTGCCGTACACGAACTGCCGGGCCAGCGCCTCCGACCCCGGCATGTTGGTGTCCGACTCCACCCACATTCCGCCCACCGGGACGAACTGTCCGGCCGCCACCTTCTCCTTGACCCGTGCGTACAGCTCCGGCCGGTGCTCCCGCAGCCAGTCCAGCTGCTGCGCCTGCGACATCGCGAACACGAACTCCGGCCGGTCGTCCATCAGCGCCAGCACGTTGGAGGTGGTGCGGGCGACCTTGCGGACCGTCTCGCGCAGCGGCCACAGCCACGCCGAGTCGATGTGCGCGTGCCCCACCGCGGACAGCCGGTGCGCGGAGGCGTGCGCGGGCGAGGAGAGCGCCGGACGCAACGCCTCCCGGGCGGCGGACGCGCTCGCGCCCACGTCGTCCAGGTCCAGCGCGTCCAGGGCGCCCTCCACCGCGCGCAGGATCTCCCAACGGCGTGCCGAACCGACCGGCAGCTGACGCATCAGCTGGTCGAGCACCTCCAGGTCCTGGAGCAGTTCCCAGACCTGCCGGTCGAAGACCGCGACGTCCATCCGCTCGACGCGGTACAGCGGTTCGTCGCCCGCGGTCTCCCGGTCGCCGAGCGCACTGACGCCGTCCAGGATCTCCGGATTGGCGGCCGCCTCCAGGTAGTACGTGAACTCCTCGCCGCCCGCGACCCGTTCGCCGACGCGCAGCCAGGTGTTGAGCGGATTGAGCGCCTTGACGACGGTGCCGTCCGGCCGGTGGGCCAGCGCCTCGGCGGAGAATCCCGGCCGGTCCCGGGCGAAGCCCAGGTCGATCACGGCCTCGACGGTCTCACCGGCCCAGTCCTCCGGGACGCGGCCGGTCACCCGGAACCAGCTGGTGCCCCAGGCCGGGCCCCAGTCGTCGCCGATCGCCCCGGCGGTGTAGGCGGCGGCCGTCGCCTCGTCGAAGGGCACCGGCTCGCCGGGGGCGTGCCAGATCTCGAACTCCATGGGGGCGCTGCGGGGGTGGACGGCGGGGCGGATGCGCTCGCGCAGGACGCGGTCGAGACGTTCCTCGGTAAGTGTGCGGTCGTCATGCATGGGTGCAGGGTCTCTCTGGTGAGGGGAGGCGATGAGGAGGCGGGGCGGTGCCGTTCCGGCCGGGACGGCACGGGAGGCAGGAGGTGATGGAGGGGGTCAGGGGAGTTCGTCGAAGCCCACGCAGGGCAGCGACAGGTCGGCGGCCAGGCCGAGGAGCCCCTCCAGCCGGGCCGGCGCGACGTGGTTGGCCTCGTGGGCGTCGGCGACGCAGTGGGCGTAGAGCGTGGTGGCACCGCCCTCGTCGGCGGTCCGGCGCAGCGCCGTCTCGACACCGGTCAGGTCGTCGTCGTAGGCGACGCCGCCGCGTCCGGAGTCCACCGAGCAGCCGGGCAGGACCCGCCGGGAGGCGAGCTCGGCGGCCGGGACGTGCAGCTCGTCCGCGAGCGAGGGATCGGCGCGGCGTCCGGCGGGCAGGCCGCCGCGCAACCGCTCGAAGAGCGCGAGCAGCAGCCGGTCGGTGCTCTCGTCGCGGGCACTGCACGGGTAGGCGAAGCTGCGTGCCGGGAAGCCGAGGCGCCGCAGCGACTCCAGGGCGGGCACCACCTCCCGGTCGAGATAGGCACCGGCGCCGTGCGCGGCGACGAAGTCCGTCGCCCGCTCGTGCCGCAGACCGTGGCACCCGACGGTGTGGCCGTCGTCCGCGAGGCGGCGCAACATGCGCACCTCGTCCCCGTCGAGCCGGTCCGGTTCGCAGACGAAGAAGGTGACACGTGCTTCGTGGCGTGCGAACAGCGGGGCGACGGCGGCCCATTCGCGCACGTGCCGGTCGTCGAAGGTGAGCAGCAGGGCCCGGTCGACGCGCCGGTCCGTGCGCAGGTCCGTCCGGTCGGTCATCGCCCGGCCCCCTCGGGCGCCCAGCCGGTCACGGAGCCGTGCAGCGCGGTGTAGAACGGATCGCCCGGGCCGATCTCGCCGGCCAGGACGGGACGTCCGGTGAGCGCGGCCTTGTACATCGCGCTGATCAGTTCCAGGGAACGGCGGCCGTCCCCGGCGCTCGCCCGGGGACGGCGACCGGCCCGCATGTCGGCGAGCAGCGAGCGGAGCTGGGCGGCGTGCGAACTGGGAACGTCCTCGGCGGGGGCGGTCCAGGCGGCGGCCCGGGCGGGCTCGACACCCGGCGCCGGGGTGTAGGTCCAGTCGCCGTTCCCGTACCCGTACAGGTGGTTCAGCTCGATGGTCGCGTCCCGCAGATCGATCCGCAGATGGCTCAGCTGGCGCGGCGAGAGGGCGCTGTTGACCACGGTGGCCAGTGCGCCCGAGGCGAACCGGACGGTGGCGGTGGTGACGTCGTCGGTCTCCACGTCGCGGGCCAGCCGACCCGCCATCGCCCGGATCTCCGCCCAGTCCCCGAGCAGTTCCAGCAGCAGGTCGATCTGGTGGATGCCGAGACCCATGGCGGGGCCCGCCCCCTCCGTCGCCCACTTGCCCCGCCACGGCACGGCGTAATAGGCGTCATCGCGGTACCAGGTCGTCTGGCAGTGGGCGACCAGCGGTGCCCCCAGCTCACCGGAGGCGATCAGCTCCCTTGCGTGCTCGGCACCCGATCCGAACCGGTGCTGGAAGACGATCGGGGCGTACGGCCCGTGTTCGCCCTCCGCGGCGGTCATGGCGTCGTACTCGGCGAGGCTGAGCGCGGGCGGCTTCTCGCACCACACCCAGGCACCGGCCCGCAGGGCGGCGACGACCTGCTCCCGGTGCGCGACGGGCGGCGAGGCGACGACGACC
The DNA here is from genome assembly GCF_042266885.1 of Streptomyces sp. NPDC056061. NCBI lineage: Bacteria > Bacillati > Actinomycetota > Actinomycetes > Kitasatosporales > Streptomycetaceae > Streptomyces > Streptomyces sp. NPDC056061. The sequence goes on from NZ_JBHJWQ010000005.1 coordinate 302,964, forward strand.
AGATCGGGCCGGAGCTCGCGCAGCGCGGCGGCGAGGTCGGTGGAGTGGTGCGGGAGCGAGAAGTCGGCCGCGAACGAGCGCGCCGCGGCCGGATCGGTGTCGACGGCTCCGACGACGCGGAAGTCCGAGGGCAGTTCGAGGAACGCCGGCATGTGGACGGCACGGGCGATGTTGCCCGCGCCGACGAGCAGTACACGGTAGGGATTCACAGTCACGGTCACAGGGAGGCCATCCAGGCTGAGTACGTGCGTCGAGAGGTGGGAAAGCGTTTTCCAGAAGCTCGGGGGAGTGCCCCTTCGCGAAGGAGGGGCACCGGGGCGGGCGGAGTGGGGTGGGCGGAGGCCGTTCAGAGGGTGGCGTAGAGCGGCCCGGCGCTGGTCACGGGTCCGGTACGGAGCCGGTCCGGCCAGGCGAGGGCGAGGCCGAGCGAATCGCTCAGCCTGCTCTGGAACGAGGCGAGCCGCCGCTCGGACCCGCGGACCGCGCGGGGCGGCAGCCGGTGCTCCAGGCAGTACGAGACGAGGGCGCCGACGGCCTCGCCGATGCTCCACTGCCCGGCGTGCCCGCCGAGCGCGGGCGCGCTGACGTGCGTCGCACCGGCGTTCCGTCCGGCCGGGAGCAGGTTCTCCACCCGCACGGGCAGCAGCGCGCCCAGGGGCAGCTGGAACGGCAGACATTCCAGGTCGAGCCCGGCGCCGCCACCGGCGCCGGGGTGCAGCGTGATCCGGGAACGCAGCGTCCCCACGCTGTCCGCGAAGGTCTCCGCCCCCCGCGCCCCGGCCCGCGCCGCCGCGGTCATGTGGTGTTCCAGCAGGGTGAACTCGGCCCGGATACGCCGGGATTCGCGCACGTGCGGGGTCATGGCGAACCCGTCGGCCGTGCCCGTCACATCGGGCCGCAGGCGCAGTTCCGGGTAGCCGCGCCCGCCGTCGTGCCGGGGTGCCCGCGTCTGCATCCAGTACAGGAACGACAGGGCCTGCTCGCGGGCCTCCCGCTCGGCGCGTGCCCGCGCGCCGTCCCCGCCGCCGACGAGCGGCAGGCGCGTGTAGGCCGTCTGCTCCCAGTCGACCAGGGTGATGTCGCTGTCGAAGGTGCCGGGCAGGCAGCGGCTGCGGGCCAGCACCCGGCGCTGGTGCCAGCGGTCGTTGGGCGGTGCGCCCCACGGCGGGACCTCGTCCGGCTCGTGCAGGAACAGCGGCACCTGGCGGGCCGCGGTGCCGCCGGGTTCCGCGGTCTCCCAGGAGAAGGCGCCGGCCCACCGGTCGTAACCGGCCGGTCGGTCGACGGTGTGGTCCTCGCCGGGCCGGTGGTCGAGGGCGAAGACCCAGGAGAACGGCTGCTGGTCCAGCGGGTCGGCGGTGTCGGCGGCGTGCGGCTCGCCGGTCTCCTCGCGGGACTCGGCGCCCGTGACGTGTTCCACCCCCGCCAGGTCGAGCAGGTCGCCGAGGTCGGTCGCGTCGACGACGTACGCTGCGCCGACCGTGAGCGGGCCGCCGTCCGCCGCCTCCAGGGTGACCGCGGTCACCCGGTCCCCGTCGGTCCGGGCCGCGACCGGGCGGTGGCCGAGGAGCAGCGTGAGCCGCCCCGAGGCGAGATGCGGGGCGAGGAGTTCCTGGACGACGGCGAGCGCGGCCCGCGGTTCGTGGCTGAGGTGGCCGGTGGTGCTCAGACCCGGGTCGAGCAGCGGGTCCGCGTACGGCTCCGGGCACAGCGGATAGTTGCGGCGGTAGAAGTCGCGTATCCGTTCCCGCAGGTCGCGGTAGCCGGGGGAGACGGGGTCCAGCTCGACACGGTGGCCGTCGGCGAGCGGCACCGCCTGCGCGGTGAGCAGGCCGCCGGGCCAGTCCGCCGCCTCGGTGAGCACGACACGGTGGCCGAACCGGACGGCGGTCAGTGCGGCGGCCAGGCCGCCTGGTCCGGCACCGACCACCAGGACGTCGGTTCCGAGCTCGCGGGTACGGGGTGTGGGGGCGGCGGACACAGGAGTCTCCTCCCTCAGGGCCGACGGGCGGCGACGGTACGGAGCCGGACCGGCACGGACTCGCTCGTCCTGATCCGGACGGGGAGCACGATCTGCTCGGCGCTGCGGTACGGGTCCTCGCCCGCCGTGCGCTCCGCGATCCGGGTGATCAATTGCTCGACCGCCCGGCCGCCGATCTCCCTGGCGGGCAGGCGGGCGGCGAAACTGGTGAGCGGCAGCAGGTCGTAGGGGCCCGCGTCGTCCATGCCGGCCAGCACGATCTCGTCGGGCACGGCGATGCCGAGCGCGGCCAGGTCGGAGGCGGCGGTGGCGACGGCGAAGCCGTGTGCGCACAGCAGGGCGGTCGGCGGCTCGGGGGCGGCGAGGAGCTCGGACAGCAACCGCCGACGGTCGTCCTCGGGCAGTGCCGTGTAGGAGCGCAGTGCCGTCAACTGGGGGAGCAGGGGCTGGTCGTGGGCGCGCAGCGCCTGTTTGTGCCCGGTCATCCGGTCGTGGACGCTGGTGCACTCGGTCTCGCCCCACAGCGTCGCGATGCGCTCGTGGCCGTCGGCCAGCAGATGCTCCGTGAGCCGGTAGCCCACGTCGTAGTTGTCGGCGGTGACCGCGTCGAAGGCGAGGCCGGGGAAGTACCGGTCGACCAGCACCATGGGGATGCGCCGGGTCCTGATCTCGTCCAGCACGTCCACGGCGGGCACGCCCTGGACGGGATACAGGATGATTCCGTCGACCCGGTCCTCCACGGCCTGCCGCAGCGCCTGTTCCTGGCGGGTCAGGGACGCGGCGTGGTCGGCGTCGCCGGTGTCCGTCATGTGGACCGCGGAGTCGGCGAAGAACAGTCGCAGCCCGCGCTCCGAACACCCCGATTCGACCCCGCGCAGCACCTCGGACTGGTACGGGCCCTGGCCGCTGATGACGCACGCGACCACTCCCGACCGGTGGGCGGCGGGAGGCTCGGCGGCGCGCTCCGCCGGATCGGCGACGAAGGTGCCGCGACCGCGACGGCGCACCAACAGCCCCTCCGCGACGAGGTCGTTGAGTGCCCGGACGGCGGTGGTGGAGCTCACCCCGAAGCGTTCGCGCAATTGGTTCTGTGTGATGAACGGAGCACCGGCCTCGTACTCGTCGCGCGCCACCTCGGCCCGCAACTCGTCCTTGATGCGCTGGTATTTGGGTCCGGACGTGCTCATCCAGACACCACCCTCTCGAATTTGACGCGTCAAACTGCGTGGAGATCAGTGTGGCGGTGGTTAACGCATTATTTCAAGGGGGTTGCGGCGAAAGAATGGGTACTTAGTGCGTCATGAGCGGGGGTTGGCGGTTCATGCGTCAACCCTGGCGCCCGTCCCGGCTCTGCCGGGCGTGATCGGCGGGCGGCGGCGCCGTACTGGCCCGCACCACCAGACGCGAGGGCACGGCGAGCGTGCGCGGCGTCGGCGGCGCGTCGCCGAGGGCCAGCAGCAGTGCCCGGCGTCCGATCTCCTCCAGCGGCAGCCGCACGGTGGTCAACGCGGGGGTGACGTCGCAGGCCACCGGAAGATCGTCGAAGCCGACCACCGACACGTCGGCGGGCACGCTCCGGCCGAGATCGTCGCGGAGCGCCACGAGGGCCCCGAGCGCCATGGCGTCGTTGAGCGCGAACAGCGCGGTGATCCCGGGCGACCTGCGGAACAGCAGGGTGGCGGCGGCCCGCCCGCCGTCCCGGGTGAAGTCGGCCTCGGCGCGGTGGCGCTCCTGCACGGCGATGCCCAACTCGGCCGCCCGCTCCAGGAAGCCGTGCAGCCGTTCCTGCACCGAGACCAGCGTCAGCGGTCCGCAGATGACGCCGATCTCCGTGTGCCCCAGCCGGGCGAGATGCTCGGCGACCGCCCGGCCGCCCTCGCGGTTCCCCGGCACGATCGTGTCCACCGGCAGATCCTGGTGCGCGACCGCGGTCACCCGGCCGCCCTGTGCCGCGAACGCCTCCAGCTCCTGGACGAGCGCGGGGCTCCGGTCGGTGAAGCCCGAGCCCGCCAGGACGACGGCGCGGGCCCGCTGCGCGCGCAGCCGCGCCACGTACTCCGCCTGGAGGCCGGGCTCGTGGAAGGTGCCCGCCAGCATCACGAGCAGCTTGTGGTCGCGGGCGACCTCCATGACACCCGCCGCGATCGCCGCGTAGTAGGCGTCGTTCACGTCGTGCACGACGAGGCCGACGATGGACGTCGTGGACTGCACGAGTGCGCGGGCCGGTGCGTTGGACACGTAGCGGAGCCGGGCGGCCGCCTCCAGGACGCGCTCCTGGAGCTCCTGGGTGACGTTGCGGTCGCTGTCGCCGAGGACGCGCGAAGCCGTGGCGAGGGAGACCCCCGCGTCCTGCGCGACCTGCTGGAGCGTCACGGCGGACGGCGGGCGGGGACGGGCTGAACGTCGATTGACCTGGCTCGGCATAGGGCTACGATAGCCGTACTGAAAGCGTTTTCCCATTGCGCGACCAAGAGGGTACGACGCTCGGCGGCCCCGCTGCCCTCCCTCGCTCAGTCCGCCCTCCATCGGCCCGGCTCGGCCGGCGGCATCGTGGCCAGGCAGTGGTAGACGGCATCACCGCGGAAGGCGAACCGCCGTTCGACCTCCGCGGTGAGCCGGACACCGAGGCCCGGCGCCCGCGGAGGGAGCAGACGGCCCGACTCGATGCGGAACGGCTCGACCAGCAGCTCGCGCCGCAGAGCGTACGCGGGCAGTGGCCACTCGGCCAGCCGGCCACCACCGGCGAACGCGGCGTGGTAGTTGGCCGCCTGACACACCGCACTGCCCCAGCAGTGGACCACCGGGTCGATGCCGTGTTCCGCGGCCCCCGCGAAGACGGCGAGTGTCTGCCGCGGCCCGCCGACGACCGTGGCGTCCGGCTGCACCATGTCGTAGTACCCCGCGGCCATGCGCTCCAGCAGCTCCCGCGCGGTGGTGACGGTCTCCCCGCCCGCCACCGGGCAGCCGGCCGACCGCCGCAGGGCGGGGTACTCGTGCGCACGGGCCGGGCCCAGCGGTTCCTCCAGGAAGCGCACCGGCTGCCGCGTCCCCGCCCGTACCGCGTCGAGGAACGCGAGCGCGTCCGCCGCCGACTGGCCGGGGTCGTCGAGGCTCTGCGCCATGTCGACGGCGACACCGATCCCGTGTGGGGCGGCGTGTTCCAGCGTCCACACCGCCTTGTCCGCTTCGTGGCCCCGTGCCCTGATCTTGAAGGTGCCGATCCCGAGCGCGGCGACAGCGGTGAGCTCGGCGCCCATAGCCGACGGAGAGGTCGAGTCGCCTCCGCTGGCGTAGAGCCGGATGCTGTCCGTACGGCGGCCGCCCAGCAACTCGTACGCGGGCACACCGGCCCGCTTCCCCAGGGCGTCGAGCAGGGCCGCCTCCACGGCGGAGACGACGTGGCGGGCCGCCCCCTGGAGACTCCAGTACCCCGTGACACGCACCATGTCCCGGTACCGTTTCGCCAGGTCCCCGGCCGGGCGCCCGGCCAGGAAGGGGGCCAGCAGCTCGACCGTCGACACGAAGACGTGCGGCGCGAACACGGCGAGATATCCCTCGCCCAGACCGGTCGTCCCGTCGTCCAGGGTCACCTCGACCAGTCCCGTCGTGCGCCACCCCGTGGGCAGCGCCACGCGCACCTCCAGATTGTCCGGGTCGGCGTACGGGGCGCTGAGCAGCACCGGCCGGATCGCCGCGATCCGTGCTCCGTCGTCGACGAGCGCACCCATGCGCGCGCAGCTGTGTTCGGCCATGTCGTCGCGTCCTCAGAATCCTCGGTCCCACCGCACGGGGTTGCGCAGCGGGGTTCCTGTCACGAACCGGTGCAGGTTCTCGGCGAACAGGTCGATCACCCGCACGCCCTCGTCCGTCGAACCACCCGCGGTGTGCTGGGTGAGGACGACGTTCGGGCAGGTCCACAAGGGATGCCCGGCGGGCAGCGGCTCCGTGTCGGTGACGTCCAGCACCGCACCGCCGAGCCGCCCCGAGGACAGCTCGGACACCAGCGCCTCCTCGTCCACCAGCGACCCCCGGCCCGCGTTCACCAGGACCGCCCCGGGCCGCATCCGGGCCAGCCGCCGCGCGTCCAGCAGCCCGCGCGTCCCGGGCGTCCCGGGCAGCAGCCCCACCACCACGTCGAAGTCCGGCAGCCGCACATCGAGCTCGGCCGGGGTGCGGATGTCGCCCGAGCCGCGCGCGAAGTGCGAGACCCGGCAGTCGAACGGCCCGAGCAGTTCGGCGAACCGCCGGGCGATGGACCCCCGGCCCAGCACCAGGACGTGGGCCCCGGCCAGCAGCCGCAGCCGCGGTCGGACCTCCGACTTCGCCCAGGTGCCGCGGGAACGCAGCCCGCACAGCTCGTCGATGCCGCGGTGCAGCGCGAGGATGCCCGCCAGGCACGACTCGGCCACCGGGCCGGCGAAGACGTCACCCAGGTTGGTCACGGTCAGCCGACGGCCGAGGACCGGCCAGTCCAGGCCGAGATAGTCGTCGATCCCGACCGAGGCGAGCTGGAGCCACCGGAGCCGGGGGGCCTCGGCGACCCGGTCCGCCCCCGGATTGCCGAGCGCGATGTCGGCGTCGGCGAGGGCACGGGCGTCGGCCGCCGAGACCGTCCCCGGCTCGGCGAACCACACGGACCCGGTGCCGAGTCGGCGCAGGCGGGCACGGCCGGACTCGTCGAGCGGCAGCTCCACGTACAGGCCGAGGGGGCGTTCGCCCGCGTTCACCACGGGTGCTCCGCGAGGTATGCGGCGATCCGGTCCCGGTCCCAGGCGCCGTCCGCGACGGTGACCCGGTAGCGACGGGACAGGGTGTCGCCCGGAGCCAGCACCAGTTCCTCGTGGAACGCGTAGGAGGGGGCGACGGCCGCGAACGGTTCGTTGCGGACGAACCAGTGGGCCGGGTGCGTGCCGCGTGTTCCCGCGTGGTCGTTCTCCGGGGCGTGCCGGAAGATCAGCGTGGCGTGGCCGTCGCTGCCGTCCAGTTCACCGCTGTAGGCCAGCCAGGGCGCCTGCGTCCCCATCAGGCCGGGGCCCTCGCCGTCCGGGCCGAGGATCCGGCCGCCGCGGAAGGCGCGCGGCCCGCGCCAGAAGAGGCCGGTGTAGCCCGCCGCCTCCCGGCCGTGCGTCGTGGGGCTGCCGAAGCGCAGCGGCTCGGCACGGCGGTTGGTGATCGCACTCGACCAGGTCAGTGTCCAGCTGCCGCCGATGTCCGCCGGGCCGCTCCCGGTGCCGTCCGCCGGACCGGTGCCCGGGGCGGTGTGCTCGATGTCGTGCAGTTCGATCCGGCGCAGTTCGTCGGCCCAGTGCGTGCCGTCGTGGTGGTGCCAGCTCAGCCGCTCGGCGACGACCACGCGTCCGGCGTCCGCCGTCACCTCGTCGAAACCGAGGTGCGCCATCGAGCCGACGCGCTCGGGCAGGGGCTGGTAGCCCAGGCCGTGCACATAGGTGTGGCCGCCCCAGAGGTTCTGCCCGGACAGGTGGGAGGCCGTCATCTGAAGGCCCTTGTGCCAGCGGTGGTCGTTGGGCCGGTAATCTGTGACAACGTTGTCAGTCAGTGTGCGCAGGGGGTGGATGTACGGCTTGGGGGCCTCCCAGGCCGCTTCCGGCCGGTAGACGTAGTTGATCAGATCGACGCCTCGGCGTTCCTCGGTGACCGTGATCCGGTCCCCGTGGACGTGTGTGACGCGCAGTGCGGGGCTGCTCATGTCCGAAGTCTCCAGGGTTGGCTGGAAAGCGCTTACCGCAACCTAGGTCCTGGAGCGGGGTACGTCAATACGGAGCGGGAGTCGGCGTCGGACGTGTGGCGGGCGCGACGTGTGGCGTGCCGCGCGCGGAGGCGGCGCGGCGGCAACGGGGCGGTGCGGGGGAACGCGGGGGAGCCGCGAAGGGGATACGGAGATGCCGGGGGCGCGGGGGAGCGGCCGGCGCCGCCGCTCGCTCGGGGGAGGGGCGTGCGCCGGCCGTTCGCGCGGGGCGGTGCTACCGCTGGGGCGGGCGGATGCCGCCGCCCATGTCGCCCTGCTGGTCGCACTGTTCCTGAAGCTTCCGGGCCTTCTCCTGGAGCCGCTGACGCTGCTCAGGGTCGGTGGTGCGCTCGGCGGCCTCGGTCATCTGCCGGGCCTTTTCGCGCAGCTGCTGCGCACGGTCACCGGATTCACGTGCAGCGCTCATCATCACTCCTTGTGCGGTAGGGAAGAGCGGGCTCCATCAGAGAACCAGTGCCGACGGGCCGCCGCACCCCGAACGGTCACGCAGAGTGATGGCTTGTCGAGGAGGTGGCGTCGCGGTGTGCCGGAGGGGGTGCGGGGCGCTGGCATGATCGAGGGATGAACGAAAGCATCATCGCCGCGTGTGACGGCGCATCGAAGGGCAATCCCGGACCCGCGGCCTGGGCGTGGGTCGTGGCCGATGCGCAGGGGCAACCGCGGTGCTGGGAAGCGGGCCCGCTGGGGACCGCCACCAACAACGTTGCCGAACTCACGGCGCTGCGCGAGCTGTTGGAATCCACGGACCCGTCCGAGGCGATCGAGGTGCGGATGGACTCGCAGTACGCGATGAACGCCGTGACCAAATGGCTTCCCGGATGGAAGCGCAACGGCTGGAAGACGTCGGCCGGCAAGCCGGTGGCCAACCGCGAACTGGTGGTCCGCATCGACGCCCTGCTCCAGGACCGGTCCGTGAGGTTCGTCCACGTCGCCGCGCACCGGGTGGGCGGCGACCCGCTGAACGCGCTCGCCGACCAGGCGGCGAGCGAGGCCGCGGCGACCCAGCAGCCGGACGGCACGGCGCACGGCGCCACCGGGTTCCCGACCCCGGCCCCCGCGCGGGCGACCGAGGGGCGGAGCGGGCGCACCCCGGCGAGGAAGGCGGCGGGCGCTCCCCGCTCCGGGCGTTCCGGCGGCACGATCCGGGCCAGGTACGCCGGCCGATGCCACTGCGGGAAGCCGTACGCGGCGCAGGAGATGATCGCGAAGTCCCCGAACGGCTGGGGCCACCCGGAGTGCCGCACCGCCTCCACCTGAGCCTCGTACTCGACGGGGCGGGCGCCGTCCCGGCCGACAGCCCCGGCGCGGGGACCCGCCGGGTCCGGAGCCGGGGCGGGCGGCGGCCGGTCCTCGTCGGGCCCCCGGCGCCGGCCGGCCCCACCGGGCTCCGGACCCGGCAGGCACCGGGCACCGGACGTGGGCGCCGGGCGGTGCCGTCGAGTGCCCGCACGAGGGGCGCCGCGCGTGCCATGATGCGGCAGGGCGGCGGTGCGGGCGGTGTGCCGCCGGTGCCGGGTACGGACACGCTGGGGGGCGTATGGGAGGCACGGGCGCGATCCTGCGCGAGCTGCGCGGCGCGCAGAAGACGGCCAAGGGGGTGTCGCTGTACTCGCGCCACGTGAACCGGCCGCTGGGCCGGCTGTTCGCGGCGGGCGCGTACCGACTCGCCCTGACGCCCAATCAAGTCACACTGATCAGCGCCCTGTTCACCTTCACCTCGCTCGCCGCGGTGGCGCTCGTCCGTCCCTCGTGGGGGCAGGCGGTCGCGGTGTACGCGGGCCTGGCGACCGGCTTCGCGCTGGACTCGGCCGACGGCCAGCTGGCCAGGCTGACCGGCCGGGGCGGCCCGGACGGCGAGTGGCTGGACCATGTCGTGGACTGCGCCAAGATGATCCTCGCGCACACCGCGGTGCTGATCTCCTTCCGGCGGTTCTTCGACCTGCCGTCCGAGGGGTGGCTGCTCCTGCCGCTGGGCTTCCTGTTCGTCGCCGTGCTGACCTTCTGCGCCGGGCTGCTGCGCGAACAACTGGGCCGGGTGGCGGCGTCCGGCGGGCCGGTGCCGGGCGGGGGCGCTCCGGCCCGAATCTCCCGGGTGCGGGCCGCGGCGCTGCTGCCTGCCGACTACGGGGTGTTCTGCCTGGTGTTCCCGCTGCTGGGCAACCCGACCGCGTTCCGTCTCGGCTACGCGGCGCTCGCCGCCGTGCACGCGCTGTTCTTGGTGCTGTTCCTCGTCAAGTGGTTCAGGGAGCTGAGAGCCTTCCGGACTCCGGGCTGACCAGCGTGTCCAGCACCCGGCGCAACTGGGTGCTGGACGTGTGCACGGTGTACGGGAAGTAGACCACCTCGACGCCGACCTCGGCGAAGTCGCGCTCCAGCCGTCTGCCCCTCTCGGTGTCCCGCCAGTCGTCCCCCTTGAAGATGACGTCGAACCTGACCTGCTGCCAGGTCTCGATCTTGTCGGGCACGGTCTCGACGAACGCCGCGTCCACGTAGCGCACGCTGCGCACGATCTCCAGCCGCTCCGGCAGCGGGATCACCGGCGCGTGCCCCTTGGCGAGCGCGGCCATCTCGTCCGAGACGACGCCCGCGACGAGGTAGTCGCACCGGCTGCGGGCGTGCCGGAGGATGTTGAGGTGCCCGATGTGGAAGAGGTCGTAGACCCCCGGCGCGTAGCCGACTCTGTACACCATCCGCTCTCTGCCCCCACGGTGGACGTGATACCCGTGTCCTGCGGCACCGCACGGACGAACGGTCCGGTGCCGCGGAGTACGGGTATCGGTGTTGGTGGTTCAACGACCTTACTGTGTAGTCCAGTTGCGCATCTCGTGAACGGATAAGCTCACTTTTGGGACTGTTCCGCGAGGGGCACAGACCGTTCTGGGGGAAAGGCGTGTGTCCATGGCCGAAGCCGGCCGTCACCATCCGTTCGAGGGCCGCACACTGCTGGTCGTCTCGACGAACTACGCGCCGGAACCCACCGGCATCGGACCGTACGCCGCGCAGCTCGCCGAACACTGGGCGGCGTCCGGCGCCGAGACCCACGTACTGACCGGGATGCCGCACTACCCGTCGTGGCGGACCGAGGGCGACTACCGGGGCGTGTGGCGGGTCACCGAGCGACGGGCCGGAGTCGTCGTCCACCGGCGAAGACACTATGTGCCGTCCCGTCAGACGGCCCTGCGCAGGGCCGCGTTCGAGGCATCGGTGCTCGCCCACGGCGTGCTGTCGCCGCCCGTCGCGCGTCCGCCCGACGCGGTGGTCTCCCAGATGCCGAGTCTCGCGGGCGGGATTCTCGGTGCCCGGCTCGCCCGACGCCACCGCGTCCCGTACCTGCCGGTCGTGCAGGACCTGATGGGCGCCGCCGCCGCGCAGAGCGGGATCAGGGGCGGGGACCGGGCCGCGGCGGTCGCCTCGGCCGCGGAGCGCCACATGTTGTGCCGCGCGGCTCTCGTCGGCGTCATCCACGAGAGCTTCGTCCCCCGCGTCGCCGGGTACGGCGTGGACCCCGGCCGCATCCGCGTCGTCCCCAACTGGACGCACGTACGCGCCCCTTCGGCGGACCGCGCGGCCACCCGGGCACGCCTCGGCTGGGACGAGGGCACCCCCGTCGTCCTGCACTCCGGGAACATGGGGCTCAAACAGGGCCTGGAGGTCCTCGTCGACGCGGCCCGGCTCGCCCCGGACGTACGCGTCGTGCTCATGGGCGACGGGAGCAGACGCGACGCACTGCGCGCCCGCGCGGCCGGTCTGCGCAATCTCGACTTCCTGCCGCCCGCCGACGCCCGCACCTTCACCGACGTCCTCGCCGCCGCCGACGTCCTCGCCGTGACCCAACGGGCTTCCGTGCTCGACATGAGCGTCCCGTCCAAACTCACCTCCTACTTCGTCTCCGGCCGCCCCGTCGTCGCCTCCGTCGCCGACACGGGGGGCACCGCCCAGGAGATCCACCGCTCCGGCGCCGGGGTCCTCGCCGCCCCCGAGGACCCCGCCGCACTGCTGTCGGCCGTACGCGGGCTCGTCGGGGCACCGGCCGCGGCCGACGCCCTCGGCGCCAACGGGCCGCGCTACGTCGCACGACATCTCGGCCGGGAAACCGCCCTGGCCCGCTTCGACGCCCTGCTCACCGAGGCCCTCGCGGACGCACAAGGGAGACCACACCGATGACCCACCCGATCCGGGCCCAGGACGACCAGGACGAACCGGCCCTGCTGCGGGACCAGTTCCGTCAGCTGCTGCGGTACCGGGCGCTGCTCGCCGCCGGTGTGGCACTCGGGCTGCTCGGCGGGGGCTGGCTCGCCCTGAGCGGGGAGAGGAGCTACACGTCGACCGGCGAGGTGGTCGTGCGCTCCGCCGTCTCGGATCCCTTCGCCGCGGGTGCCTCCGCCGACAAGGGGATCAACATCGGTTCCGAGCGGCAGACCGCCGTCAGCGACACCGTGGGCACCCTGGCCGCCGGCGTCCTCGCCCGGGACGGGGACCCGGTGGAGGTCGGCCCCCTGCTCTCCGGCCTCCAGGTCACCAACCCGCCGAACACCCTCGTGCTCCGCTTCGCGTACACCGACCGCACACCGGCCCTGGCACGCGCACGTGCCCAGGCACTTGCCGACGCCTACCTGGAGATCCGCAGACAGCGCAGCGAGAACAGCATCGCCAACATGGTCGACGGCTATCGGGCCCAGTTGGAGCCGCTCACCGAGCAGCGCGACCAACTGGCGGAGCAGGCCGCCGGGAGCAACGACGCGACGGCCGCGCGGGCCAACCTCGTGGTGGCGATCTCCGAACTCAACCGCAAGATCTCCGAGTTGCGCGCCCTGGACACCACCCCGGGCTACCTCACCAAGAAGCCCGCCGAACCGACGGAGCCCACCGGGCCGGGGCTGCTCCTGCTGCTGGGACTCGGCTCCGTCGTCGGGCTCGCGCTCGGGCTGCTGCTGTCCTGGGTGCGCCTGGTCTTCGACCCCGCGGTGCGCTCCACCCGGGAACTGGTCCGCGCGCTCGGCGCCCCCGTGCTCGGCACCCTGCCCAGGGAACGGGCGTCCGCGGGCAGACTGCTCGCCATCGGCCGCGGCGGCAGCCGGCTCGCCGAGGAGTACCGATTGGTCGCCTTCCGGCTCGCCTACGACCCGTCGTTCGCGCGCCGCCGCAGACTCCTGGTCACGGCGCCGCGCGGGGACAACGCCGCAGCAGCCGCCGCCGCGGCCAACCTGACGGCCGCCTTCGCCGAGATGGGGCGGGATGCCGTCCTGCTCGAAGCCGATCTGCGCACCCCCACCCTGGCCGCGGACCTGGTCCCGGCCGGGTACGCCGTGCTCGGCCCGCCGGCACAGGGCCGACGCGGCTGGCCGTCGGACAGCCGGATGAACGTGGACGTGCCCGGATCCGGCGCCTTCACCCTGATCATGGGGCGACGCACGGACAACGTGGCGCGTGCCCTGACCTCCGCACCGGTGGGCCGGATCACCGACGAGGCCGACCGGCCGGGCACCGTCGTCATCGTGCTGGCCCCACCCGTGCTGTCGTACGCCGACACCGTCGCGTTGATCGACCGGGTGGAAGGCGTCATGGTGGTCTGCGATCCGCGGGCGGTGCGCCGCAGCGACCTGGAACGGATCCGCGAAGTCGTCGAGGCGGCGGGCGGAGGTGTCCTCGGCACCCTGCTGCACCCCGCCCCGAGCCGCCACGAGCGCCGCGCCCGTGTCCGGGCCGCCCGGCTCGCGGCCGACGCCGCCGAGCACTCCGGGCCGGGCCGGGGCGAACGGGTCGCCGGTCAGGCCCGGCACGTCCGCGGCGGCCCGGAACACACTGGCGACCCCGCCGAGACTCTCGGCCTGCGCGCCTTCGACCCCACCACGCGACCCAGATGAGGGCACGCACCGCGATCGCCTGCTCGGTCGCGGACCAGGGCGTGGCGGCGCTCACCAACATCCTGGTGCTGGTGGTGGCCGCCCGGCTCTCCGGCGCGGCCGAATTCGCCCGGTTCTCGGCGGTCTACCTCGTCTTCACCGTGCTGCTGGGGGTGTCCGGCGCCCACACCGGGCAGCCGCTCGTGCTGCGACGCGGCGGCGGGGACGAGGTGCGCGGCGCATGCCGGTCGGCGGTCGCCTTCACCCTGCTCGCCGCCGCCGCACTCGGCGGCCTGCTCGCCACCGTCTGCCTGCCGCTGCCCGGAGCCACCGCCGACGCCCTGACGGCGCTGGGTCTCGTCCTGCCGGTGGTCCTGGGGCAGGACGCCGCACGCTACGCCCTGGCCACCCTGCACCTGCCGCATCTCGCACTCGCGGGCGACACCCTCCGGCTGGCCTGCGTGATGGGCGCGCTGGGCACACAACAACACGGCACACCGGCCGCCCGGCTCGTCCTGCTCTGGGGCCTGTCCGCGCTGCCCGCTCTGCTGCTCTGCGTCGCCCTGCTGCACCGCAGGACGGCCGGAACACCACTGAGGCCCGGCGCCCCGATCCGCAGCGGTCGCCTCGGGCGGCGCTTCGTCGTCGAGTTCGGGGTCGGTAACGCCACGAGCCAACTGTCCGTACTCGGACTGGGCACGGTGGGCGACCCGCTGGTCGTCGGTGCCCTGCGCGGCGCGACCACCCTCTTCGGGCCGCTGAACGTGCTGTTCACCTCCGCCACCGGCTTCGGCCCCCCGCTCCTCGGACGGCTCCCCCCGCAGCGGCGGGTACGGGCCGCGGCGGCGCTCGCCGCCCTGCTGGCCGCGACGGCCGCGCTCTGGGCCACCGCGCTCGCCCTGCTGCCGGACCGGATCGGCCGCCACCTGCTCGGCGACACCTGGCCCACGGCGTCCGCGCTGCTCCCGGCGACGGGCAGCCAGTACGCCGCGATGGCCGTCGGCACCAGCGGACTGCTGGCCCTGCGGATGCTCGCCCCCCGCGCCACCCTCCCCATCCAGGTGGTCTTCTCGCTCGCCGCCGTCGCGTTCCTCATCGGCGGATATGCGCTCGCCGGGGTGCCGGGCGCCGCCTGGGGCCTGTGCCTGGGATCGGTCTGCAAGGCGGCCGCCACCTGGACCCGGGTGGCACGGCTGCACCGCCGCGGCGCCGAGGCACCGGAGCCGGTCAGTACGGATCCCGTCCGCTCCGCCCCCTGAAGCTGGTGACCAGCAGCAGACAGAGCAGGGCGATCGCCGGTTTGCCCATGGCCTGGAGCAGCGGACCCCGCAGCAGGATGAAGGTGTACCCGGCGATCAACGGCACGACGACGGCCGTGACACCGCCCGGCCCGGCCCGCGAGACGGCCCGCGCGTAACGCCGGTCGGTGCGTGCCGCGGCGTACCCGATCAGCGCGAACGCCCCGGTCATGCCCACCGCCCCGAAATCGACCCAGAACTCGGTCCACAGCGGCGCCGACAGGTTGGTCATGTTCATCCCCATCCACTGGCCGACCCGCACCCCGGTGTCCTCGGGTTTGCCGCCCCACACCGACCGGGGCACGAAGAACAGGGCGGAGCCCGCCAGTTGGCGCCCATAGGTGTGGCCCCAGGTGTCGACCCAGGTGACAGTGTTGGCGAACATCACCGTCTGGTCGTAGTCCTTGGTGGCCAGCGGCTCGAAGACCGACGACGACTCGACCGGCCGGTATCCCGCGCTGTCGTAGCGGAACCGGTCCGCGTACGGGAACAGCACCAGCGCCCCGACCACCCCCAGGGCCAGCACCGACCGGTACATCGCCGCGCTGGTCGGGAACGCGGTGAACAGCAACGACACCAGCACGGTGAGGAACCAGTAACGGGCGTTGGACACAGGGTTGTTGACGACCACGTTGAGGGCGGCCAGCACACACCAGGCCAGCACCGTCGCGGGGGAGCGCCGGGCCCGGCGCGAGGTCACCAGCCGACGGGTGCAGAACAGCAGCGCGAGCAGCGCCGGGACCGTGCCGAATCCCTTCAGGAACGCGGAACCCACGTTGGACGCGCCGGACGCGACCCCGCTGGCGGCGACCGAGTCGCTGATCTCCTGCCGACTGGTGAAGAAGACCGCGGGCCCGCCGACCTTCAGCACGTAGTACCCGCTCGCCACGAGGGCGAGCAGCACCAGCAGCCCGAGCCGCCCCCGGTGCACGGTGGCCGGACCGTTCCCGGCGCGGCCGGCGGGGCGTTCGCGCAGCGGTCGCCGGGACGCCAGCAACGCGCCGAGGTCGAAGGCGGCGCACCCCACCAGGACCAGCGCCACGGCCGTCACCAGATCGGAGCGCGGCCCGATCAGTGGCGTGGGGGTCTGTCCGATGACCGCCTGCGCGAACGGCGCCACACCCATCGCGATGTACACGAACATCCAGAACACGCCCTGCAACAGGCGTCGCCGGGTGGAGAGGATCATGGTGGCGAGCCGGGCCCCCGCATAGCAGGTCAGCACGAGCTGCAACCAGTACGCGGTGTCCCGGGCGCCGGTGCCGGGCTGCGCGGCGATCACCGCGGGAAGGAAACAGACCAGGGCGAGGATGAGGGGCACGGCCAGCGCGCGCGAGAGCATGGCCCACGACATGGGCTTCGCCGACGGCCGGTCCCGGCCCCGCGGACCGGGCTCCGGTACGGGGGCGGACGGCTCCGCCCGGTGCACGGACGTCATGGGCTCCCCGTTCCACGCATCGGTGAACACTCTAACGAATCAACGCACTTGAGGAATCGCGACGGCCAAGGGCTGTCCCCGTGATCCGCCCCGCATCACGGGGACAGCCCTTAGGCTGAGGATCCGTCCGAGGTGGGGGAGCCCTGGTGAAGATCCTGCACATCGTCACACTGCACACCCCGGACCACGCGTTCGGCGGCCCGACCAGGGTGGCGCTCAACCTGTCGAAGGCGCAGCGGGCCGGCGGCGACGACGCCCGGGTGATGGCGCTGGGCGACGGTTTCGCGGGCGAACTGCCGCGCGTGGTGGAGGGCGTGCCGGTCCATCTCTTCCGCGCCCGCCACGTGCTTCCGGTGTTCGAGGTCAGCGGCATCACCTCCGGCGCGCTGCTGAACACCGCCCGCCGCATGATGCGCGGCGCCGACCTCGTCCATGTGCACCTGATGCGCGACCTGGTGACCCTCCCCGCCGCCCTGCTCGCCCTGGCCTCCGGCACCCCGCTGGTCGTCCAGACGCACGGCATGGTCGACCCCACCGAGAACAGGTTCGCGCAGCTGACCGACCTCCTGGCCGTGCGCAGGGTGCTGCGCGGCGCCGACGCGGTGCTCCACCTCACCGAGACCGAACGCGTCGACGTGAACGCGGTCGCCGCACCCGTGCCGCTCACCCGCACCGTGCGCCTGGTCAACGGGGTGCGGCCGCAGGAGCGCAAGCCCGCCCGCGAGCCGGGACGGCCGCCCACGGTCCTCTTCCTGGCCCGGATCCAGCGGCGCAAGCGACCGGAGGACTTCGTCGCCGCGATGCCGACGGTGCTGGCCGAGCACCCCGACGCCCGGTTCGTGCTGGCCGGGCCCGACACCGGGGCGCTGGGCCCGACCCTGGCACTCGCCCGTGCCCTGGGCGTGACGGATTCCCTCGACCACGTCGGCCCCCTCGACCACGAGGAGGTCCTCGCGGCGGGCAGGCGGGCCGATGTGTACGTACTGCCGTCGATCGAGGAACCGCTGGGCGTCTCCGTCCTCGAAGCGATGTCCGTGGGCACACCCGTGGTCGTCACCCGCACCTGCGGGCTGGGCCCCGACGTGGCACGGGCCGGTGCCGGGCGGGTGATCGACAGCCGGGTCGGCGAAGACGGCGAGAACGCCCGCAAGGTCGCCCGCGCCGTCCTGGAACTCCTCGAACCCGAGGCCGGGGAGAGGGCCGGACGGGCGGCCTGGGAGCTGGTCGACGAGCACTTCACCATCGACGGTGTGACCCGTGCCCTCCGGCGGACCTACGAGGACGTGGTCCGCCGGAGGGCACGATGAGTCAGCTCGTCCTGCCCTCCCGGGACTTGAGTCCGATCTGCCATCGGTAGAAGCTCATCGCCAGCGCGAAGTCGAAACCGGCCCGCCCGTCGAGGAACCCCCGCCGGTACAGGTACATGTAGGCGAACGACACCAGAGGCTTGAACGGTGCCCTGTGGAACAACTGCCCCTGGCGGGACTTCACCCTGCGTACCTGTTCCTTGACCTCGGGGTGGTGCTCCAGCCATGCCTCCCAGTCGGAGTACCGGTTGTGCCGCTCGAACCAGGCGCCGACCGGGTCGAGGTCCTGATGCTCGATCGGGTTGCGGAGCGCCCGCACCGATGCGGCGAGCGGCTGGTAGTGGCCCTCCACCTCGCCGATGCCCGGGGCATCGAGATCTCCCACCTCGGGGTACCGGCAGCGGGTGCGGTCGGTCAGCGACCGCTTGCGGATGGTGTAGCCGTGCCGCAGCCGCTTCCCGGAGAACCAGTAGCCCAGCGGAATGTCGTACGCCGCCGGTCTCGGCGCGCCGGGCTCGGCGAACTCCGCCCGGAGCTCGGCCAGCAGACCGGGGCCGATCCGCTCGTCCCCGTCCAGCAGCAGGATCCAGTCCAGATCGGTGCGGACATGGTCCAGGCACCACTGCTTCTTGCGCGGATGGCCGCCGTCCCAGGTGTACGTGATCACCTCGGCCCCGCACTCCTCGGCGATCTTCGCCGTGCCGTCGGTACTGTGCGAGTCGACGACGACGACCGCCTCGAAGTGGTCGAGGACCGAACTCACGGCCTCGGCGATGTTCAGCCCCTCGTTCTTCGTGGGGATCGCCACGGCGATCGGCAGCTTCCTCATCCGGTCCCTCCCTCGGGCAGCCAGGCGTAGCAGCCGGTGGAGGTGAAGGCGCGTGCCGTTCCCGGGACGGTGATCACGGCCCGCTTCCCGGCAGCGGCGGAACCCGATGCCGACACCTCGCCGTTCGCCCCGGTGATCTGCCACGCGCAGGAGTCCGTGGGGGAGGCGGCACGGTAGCGGCCGGGCCGGAGCCGGGCACCCCGGTGGGTGCCGTCCGGACACCCCCGGGCGGCCTCGCGCAGCAGGTCGCGGTGCTGGACGCACAGGTGCTCGACCGCCGCCTCGGCATCGGCGATCTCGCCCGTCACGATGGCACCGACCGCGATGTCCCGGTCGGCCTTCACCAGGAACGAGAGCCGATCGCAGGTCTCCTGTCCGGTCTGGAGCACGGCCGCCGGGTCCATGCCGCGGGGCACCCGGTCGACCAGGTAGTCCTTCTCCCTCTTGGTGAACGAGCCGCTGGCCGGGGTGAGTTCGCCGACGGGCAGCTTCGGCTGCTCGTCGGGGGCCGCGGCGGTCGGGGGGCGGGAAGGGGCGGCGCCGGGGCCGGCGGACGGGGCGGCGGCGGAGGGCGCGGGTGCCGGCACCGACGCGGACGCCGATGCGGACGACGACGCCCGGGGCTCGTCGGCCGTCGTGCGGCCGTCGGAGGACGAGCCGCAGGCCGCCAGGGCCGCCGCCAGTACGACGGCGGCGGCACCGGCACGGAACGGATGTGTCATCAGCCCGTCCTCAGGGCGTAGTGGGCGGCGACCTGCGAGCTGCTCAGGGCGGCCCCGTAGACGGCGGTCTCGTCGATCTGCCCGGCGAAGAAGTTGCTCGTCGGCTGCCCCGGCCAGTTGGTCAGGGCGTCCCCGCCCACGCGCCAGTAGCCGGTGTAGTTCTGGCTCACCGTGTACGCGCTGTTGGAGGCGCGCAGCTTCCCGTCCACGTACAGGGCCATGCCACCGGCGCCCTGGGTGGCGACGACATGGTGCCAGGCGCCGTTGTTGTAGGCGGCGGGCGTGGTGATGGTCTTGGCGCCGCTGTTGTAGACGCCGAAGACGAGCTTTCCGTCGTTGCGCATGTACACGTGCTTGTCGAACTGGCTGCTGTTCTGCATGGTCGCGTTGCCGAAGCCGATGATCTTCCCGCCGCGCTTCGTCGTGGTCTTGATCCAGGTCTCCAGCGAGAACCTGGTGAGGTGCGCGTGGCGGTCGTTGGTATACATGTACTGGTTCGTTCCGTTGAAGCCGATCGCGGTGGACGGCCCGGCGACCGCCGCGGGCTTCTGACGGTAGGCGGGCGAGTTGCGCAGGAAGCCGCCGCGCTGCCTGCTGCTGGTGTCGGCGGCGAACGTCGATGCTCCCTCGTCGTACCGCCAGTACGACAGGGCGCCGTCGGACAGCACCCGTGCGGGGTACTTCTCGGCGGCGGACGTCACCGTCGCCGACACGGCGGGCGACTTGGCGCTCGTGTTGGTGCCGTCGCTCGCATCGATCCGGTACGAGTGGGTCTCGCCCGGGGACACGTCGGTGTCCGTCCACCTCAGCTGCGGCCGGTCCCAGAACACCGAGGACGCACCGGCGGTGAACACCGGGGTGGTGGCTCCGTCCTTGTAGATCCGGTAGGTGAGCCGTCCGTCGTCGGTGTCGAAGCTCGCCTGCCAGTTCACCTCGATCTTCCCGGGGGCGACCGTGGACAGGCTGACGTTGGGCACCCACGGCGCCCCGGTGTCGGGGCCGTCGGCGAAGCGGGTCAGGCCCTGCTGCCGCACCCCGTTGACGGTGGTGAACTCCCCGCCCACCCAGAGATAGTGGTGGCCGCCCTTGTCGGTCTGCGCCATTACCCGGGGGCCCACCGGCTCGCCGATGCCGTCGTTGGTGTCCGGGAACCAGGGGAGCAGCTTCGGATCGTTCACGGACTGGGCCAGCAGATGCTTGCGCGGCTGGTCCGGGAACTCGCCCATGCTGGAGCAGTCGTGCGCGTGACTCCCGCTGTACAGGACGCCGTCGTGGACCAGGACGGCCTGGGTGGCGCCCAGGCAGGTGTCGCGCCAGCGCTGTTCGAAGTTGCTGAGGTTCAGCGCGATCCTGCCGTCGAAGACACCCTTTCCGGTGCCCTCGTTGGCGGTGTAGAAGCCCGTCGCGTCGGTGGTCAGGTCCTGGACCGTGGAGGTGTTGGGAATGAAGCCGGCGGGGTAGCCCTTGACGAGGGCGCCGGAAGTGGCGTCCACCACGGCCAATGCGTGCGAGGCGGTGCCGTTGACCTTGAAGAAGTCGCCGCCGAGCAGCACGCGCCTGCCGTCGGGGGTCAGTTCAAGTGCCCGGCCCACCTCGTCGGCGTCGGCCTTCCACGGCTTCGGCGCGCCGCCGGTGGTGACCGCGGCGAACTTGTTCCGGGTCTGCCCGGCGACCGTGTTGAAGTCGCCGCCAAGGTAGACGGTGTCCGCCGTGACGGCCAGGGCTCGCACCGTCGCGGAGACGGACACCTTGAAGTCCTGGCGCGGGGTGCAGGTCGCCGTGTCGATCGCCGCGACGTTGCTGACCCCGACCCCGCTCACGGAGCCGAACTGCCCCCCGACGTACAGGGTCTTCCCATCCGGGGAGAGCGCGAGCGCCCGGACGGTCGCCGTGCCCGACGACATCGTGAACGACAATTTGCAGCCGGTGGGCGCGCCGGTCGCGGCGTCGAACGCGGCGAAGTTCAGGGCCGGTTGCTCGGAGGTGCCGGCGGCCGCGCCCGGCGGGCGGACGGTGGAGAACGTGCCCCCGGCGTACACGACGCCGTCGTGGGACGCCGCCATCGACCAGACGATGCCGTTGGTCTGCCAGGTGCTGAGGTCGTCCGCGGTCAGCGAGACCGGCGGGGTCAGGGCCGAGGCCGCGGGCGCCCCGGACGCCGTCGCGGTGAGTGCTCCGGCGAGCAGGCACAACGCCGCGGCCGCGGCACGCGCCCGGCCGCGCCCGACGGGCCTGCGCCCCGTGGGTGTGTTCATCGATCAGCTCCGTGGATGAGGACGGACCGCGGCCGGAGGACCGCGGTTCCCGTGCCGTGCGTCGGATCGACGACCGGTGGTCGACCCGGCGTACGGGGGCGGGCGGACGGGTGGCGTGCGCGGACCGGTGGTCCGGGCCGCACGGATGTGCCCGGTTCCGCCGTCGTGCGGCGGAATGCGGGGGAGCGGGCGGGGCGGCTCATCGGTCCACCCGCACGGCGGTGCCGGCGAGTTGGTCGGAGAGCTTGCGGACATCGGCGTCGACCATGATCGCGGCGAGTTCCCGCGCTCTCACCGCCGGTTTCCAGCCGAGCTGTTCCTCGGCCTTGGCGGCGTCGCCGATCAGGGCATCGACCTCGCTGGGACGCTCGTACTTGGCGTCGTGACGCACGTGTTCGCGCCAGTCCAAACCCGCGTGCGCGAAGGCATACTCCAGGAACTGCCGCACGCTGACGCCCTCCCCGGTGGCCACCACGTAGTCGTCCGGGGTGTCGCGCTGGAGCATCCGCCACATCGCGTCCACGTATTCGGGGGCGTAGCCCCAGTCGCGCACGGCGTCGAGATTGCCCAGGTACAGATGGGTCTGCAGACCCGCCTTGATCCGTGCCACCGCACGCGTGATCTTCCGGGTCACGAAGGTCTCGCCGCGACGCGGGGACTCGTGGTTGAAGAGGATCCCGTTGACGGCGAACATGCCATAAGCCTCACGGTAGTTGACCGTAGCCCAATACGAATAGACCTTCGCGACGCTGTACGGACTGCGTGGGTGGAACGGCGTGTTCTCGTTCTGCGGCGGTGGACTCGCGCCGAACATCTCGGACGACGACGCCTGGTAGATCCGGGTGTCCACACCGCTCGCGCGGACCGCCTCCAGCAGCCGCATCGTGCCCAGTCCGGTGATGTCGCCCGTATACAGCGGAGCCTCGAAGGAGACGCGCACATGCGACTGCGCGCCGAGGTTGTAGACCTCGTCCGGCCGGATGTCGCGCAGCAGATTCACCAGCGCGACCCCGTCGGCCAGGTCCGCGTGGTGCAGTACGAACGACCTGTCCTCCTGCTCGGGGCCCTGGTAGATGTGATCGATCCGCTCCGTGTTGAAACTCGACGACCGGCGTATCAGTCCATGGACCGTGTACCCCTTGCCCAGCAGCAACTCGGACAGGTACGAACCGTCCTGTCCCGTCACGCCGGTGATGAGCGCGGTCTTCGTCATACGTCCCCCACTGTCTTCCGCCCGAAGGGCTGTCCGTCCACACCGATGTCTCCCGCCGATTCCGGAATCGGCGGATCTGCGGCACAACGTCACCGCGTCCCGCTGCTGCTGGCACAATCCGGGCCATGACGACTGACCCCACCGGTCCATCCCGGGAAGCCGCCCGCCCCCTGCTGCGTCCCGGGGCGCGCATATTCGTCGCGGGCCACCGCGGTCTGGTCGGCTCCGCGGTGGTGCGCCGCCTCGCCTCCGCCGGGTACGAGGTGATCACCCGCGGCCGCGACCGCCTCGACCTGCGCGACACCGAGCGGACCGGGGCCTTTCTCCGCCGGGCCCGCCCGGACGCCGTGGTGCTGGCCGCCGCCAGGGTCGGCGGAATCATGGCCAACCACACCTACCCGGTGCAGTTCCTGGAGGACAACCTGCGCATCCAGCTGAGCGTCGTCGCCGGCGCGCACGCGGCCGGGACCGACCGGTTCCTCTTCCTCGGCTCGTCCTGCATCTACCCTCGCGACGCCCCGCAGCCGATCCCCGAGGACGCCCTGCTCACCGGGCCGTTGGAGGCCACCAACGAGGCGTACGCGCTGGCCAAGATCGCCGGGCTCGTGCAGATCCGCTCCTACCGTCGCCAGTACGGCGCCTCGTACATCAGCGCCATGCCCACCAACCTCTACGGGCCCGGCGACAACTTCGACCCGGAGACCTCGCACGTCCTGCCCGCACTCATCCGCCGTTTCCACGAGGCGCGGCGGGACCGGGCGCCCGCGGTCACGCTCTGGGGCTCCGGCGGTCCGCGTCGCGAGTTCCTGCACGTCGACGATCTTGCCACCGCCTGCCTGCTGCTGCTGGAGCGCTACGACGGCGAGGACCCCGTCAACATCGGATGCGGCAAGGACCTGAAGATCGCCGAATTGGCCGAAATCGTAAGAGAAGTGACGGATTATCAGGGAAGGATCGAGTGGGACGCGTCGAAGCCCGACGGCACCCCGCGCAAACTGCTCGACACCACCCGGCTCACCGCCCTGGGGTTCACCCCGCGGATCTCCCTGCGCGACGGGATCGCCGCCACGTACGCCTGGTGGCGGGAGCAGCCCACCACCCGGTCGTGAGCGGAGCCGAGGTACCGGACGGGCCGGGGCGGTCGCCGTCGCGCGACGACCGGCCGTCCGGCGGACGGCCCCGGCCCCGCAGCGGCCCGGCACGGTGCGCACGGCCGCCCGCCGCCCTCAGTACGCCCCGCGACCGTCGGCCACGGCGCGCAGCGTACGGGCCATGAGGCCGAGGTCGGTGGCGACGGTCCAGTTGTCGACGTACCACAGGTCGAGCGAGACGGTCTCCTGCCACGACAGGTCCGAGCGCCCGCTGACCTGCCACAGACCGGTCAGCCCCGGCCGGACCGCGAGCCGTCTCAACTCGTGTTCGGCGTACCGCGACACCTCGTCGGGCAGCGGTGGCCGCGGGCCGACCAATGACATGTCGCCGCGCAGCACATTGACCAGTTGCGGCAGTTCGTCGAGGGACGTGCGGCGCAACAGGCGGCCTATTGCGGTCACCCGTGGGTCGCGGCGCATCTTGAACATCGGACCGTCGTTCTCGTTCGCCGCGGCCAGCCGGTGCCGTCGGCGCTCCGCGTCCACCACCATCGTGCGGAACTTCCACATGGTGAACGGGCGGTTGTTCAGCCCCTGGCGGATCTGGCGGTGGAACGCCGGTCCGTCGGAGCCGAGCCGCACCGCCATCGCTATCAGGAGCAGCACGGGTGCGAGGACCAGCAACCCGAGCGCCGCGCCGGTGCGGTCCACCACCGTCTTGAGGAGCGTCTGGGGACCCCGGCGCAGCGGCGGGGCGATGTGCAGCAGGGTCAGCCCGGCGGCCGCGGTCGGGCGCACCCGGTCGGCCGCGATCCCCGTGAGTTCCGACAGCACGGACAACGGGAGGCCGCCGTCGTGCAGACCCCAGAAGAGCCGGCGCAACCGCTCCTCGGAGAGCCGGGGCCCGGGTACCACCAGTGCCAGATCCACGTCGTGGGCGAAGGCCGCGCCCAGTACCGTCGACACGTCGTCGTCGGCGGGCGCCGGTGCGAGCCTGCCGGGTACCCGTAACCCGCACTCCAGCGCCGCGGTCCCCACCGGCACCGCCGCCACGACCGCGTAGGGGTGGTCCGCACGGGAGCCGAGCACCCGTACCGCGCGTTCCACCCCCGGGGCCTCGCCGACCACCAGTACCCGGCGGGCGGTCCGCCGACGCCGGCCCGCCCGGGGCAGCCACCGCAGGAGCGGGCCGACCGGAAGTCCGGGCAGCAGGGCGAGGACGGCGGTCACGGGCTCGACCCGGTCCCCGGTCACGGTCTGTCCCACGGCGAGCAGTCCGACGAGCAGCAGCCAGTCGCCGATCGTGCTCAGCGGCTCCGGCGGATGCGCCTCGGCCCGGAGCGCGTACCGGCCGCGTGCGGCGCGTACGCCGGCCCACGCCAGCGCCGCCAGGACCGCCGCCACCACGGCCCTCGGCTCCCCGCCGGACCGGAGGACGAGCCACGCCGGAAGGCCGAGTCCGAGAAGTTCGGCACCGACGAGAGCGGGCACACGGCGGTCGGTCCGCCGCTTCGCCGTGACCGTTCCCCGGCGTCCGCGCGACGCGCCCGGAGCGTCCCGCGGTGGAACACGTTCCTCGCCGCGAGGCCGAGGGGGAACAGCCCGCGGACGAGGCGTGCCCGCCAGCTCCATGGGCCCTGATCTGTCCGAATCGGGTAGCTCGACATGCCCCATGAACCCCCCAGTCACAGTCGCATCTCCACAAACGGGGCGCATCCGTCGATCCCATGAACTGACGGATGCGCCCTCGCTCGCTGCACGATATCCACACACATGGCATTTCGCTGGAGTTCCGGTGAAGTTCAGACATGCGCACGGACTGGGAAGTCGTCCCGTTCCGTACGGGAATCCGGCATCCGGTGTCACCTGTTCGGATGCGAGGGCCGTCGGGGCCGGATGACGCGCGAACCTGAACCACATCTGCCGCATGGTTCCATCAACCGGTGCGTCCCGGGAGACGGCCCGGTGGTATCCGGGCGAACGGGCCCGCCTCAGAGGCTGCCGTGTTCGTCCTCGGGCCGCGACGGCCAGGCGGCGTTCTCCCTGCCCGGCGCCAGCCGCTCCACCACGTCGGCGAGTTCCTCGCATGCCTGCTCGATTCTCCGCCGGATGTTGCTCTGTTCGGTGACCACGGCCGCGAGCAGCAGCGCGGTCAGGGCCACGCAGCCGTTGAACACGGCGAGATTGACCATCACATGGAGCACGCTGTGGCCCACGAACGGGCCCACCCCCTGCACCCCCGCGACCGCGGCCATCACCGACACCAGGAACGCGCACGGCGCGCTCCCCGCGAGCTGGAAGCGCAGCGCCGCCCAGACGAGCAGCGGGAAGACGAGATAGATCATCTCCAGTGAGGTTCTGGTGGCCACCAGCGAGACCGCCACGGCCGCGACTCCCAGCAGGCACGCCTCGCCCCACCGGTCGTCCGCCCGGGGCATCCGCGCCGCGCGCACCGTCAGCAGCAACGGGGTGACGACGAGGACCCCCATCGCGTCGCCCGACCACCAGGCCGTCCAGACCGGCCAGAATCCGCGCAACGGCAGATCGTCGTCCACCACCAGCATGCAGGTGCCCACGGTCGCGCTGATCGTCATGCCCACGAGAGCACCGAGGAAGACCAGCACGAAACCGTCGCGCAGCCGGTCCAGTTCCCGTCGGAAGCCGGCCCTGCGGAGCATCAGGTACGAGCAGACCGGCGCCAGGGTGTTGCCCGCCACGACGACACAGGTGAGGACCGAGACGGAGTCGCTGAGCGTGGAGACGACGCACAGCGAGCCCAGCGCGATGCCGGGCCAGACCCCCGGGCCCAGCAGGATGAGGGCGCTCAGCGCGATGCCCGTCGGGGGCCAGAGCGGGGTGACCGCCGCACCGTGGACGGCCACCCCGGGGATCAGCCCGAGCCCGCCGGAGGCGTAGTAGGCGGCGGCGACGGCCAGGGAGCGCAGAGCGGCAGGTCCGGTACGTCTGGTTCTCTCGCTGCGGATCACGCATCTCATCAGACACCGGCCCGGACGGGTGACGCCCGAGTGACACGCTCGGCGCCAGCCCGGTCGTCAGTCCCGGCCGGGTACGGCCCCGTGGCGCAGGACGAGAACGGCGGCGTCGTCCTCGTGCCCGGTCCGCTCCGCCGTGCGCAGGACCGCGTCGGCGAGCTCACCGGCCTCCGCGGTGCCCCGGACGGCAACCAGCCGCATCACCGCGTCCAGCCCCCGGTCGATGGGGTACGAGGGTCCTTCGACCACACCGTCCGTGACCAGTACGAACGCCCCGGGGCCGGTCAGCCGCCGCCGGGTGACGGGGTAGCGTTCGCCCGCCCGGATCCCCAGCGGCAGACCGCCCTCGTCCGTGGTCAGCCCGGACCGGCCGTCCGCCGTGCCCCACACCGCCGCCACGTGCCCGGCGCGGGCGCTGTGGAGTTCCTGGGCAACCGGGTCCAGGCGCACGAACGTGCAGGTCGCGAAGAGGCCGGAGTCCACGGACAGCAACAGGTCATTGGTCCGGCCGACGATCTCTCCGGGGTCCGCGGCAGTGGCGGCCATGGCCCGCATCGCGATGCGGACCTGGCCCATGAAGGCGGCCGCCTCGACATCGTGGCCCTGGACGTCCCCGATGGCGAAGGCCAGCGCGCCGTCCGGCAGCACGAAGCCGTCGTACCAGTCGCCGCCGATGTCCAGCCCGCTGCGGGCCGGTGCGTACCGGGCGGCGGTTCGCAGCCCCGGGCAGTCGGGCAGCGACGAGGGGAGCATCTCGCGTTGCAGTGCCTCGGCCAGTTCCACCCGCGCCCGCTGCAGCTCCACCTCACGGCGTGCCCGTGAGGTGAGCTGTTGCAGAGTGGTGAGCAGTTCGCCGGCGCTCGCCGAACGGGGAGGACGACGCCGGTTCATGGCCGCTCCGCACTCGGTGGAAGTGACATCACGCATCCTATTTCGACGTCGTGCTCCCCGCAGGGCGAACAGGCGCGGGTCCCGCCGCCGCGGACGGGCCCCCGGCGCGCGGCACGGCGGGCGGACGCGCCCGTGCGGGGGGATGCTGTTGACAGGACCGTGTCGTGACCGGCGCACCGAGTCCGGGCGCGGTCGCAGGAGGTGCGCGATGACTCGCACGCTGGAATGGAACGTCCGCGTCGGGCTGTCCGAGGAGGACGGTACGACCAGGGCCGAGGCGGTGCTGGACACCGGCTCCGGGAGAGTCGTTGGACACGGGGTCGCCCGCTGCAATCCGCAGGACGTGGACATCCCCGTGATCGGTGACGAGCTCGCGGCGAGCCGTGCCATGAAGGACGTCGCCGTGCAGTTGATGAAGGCCGCCGACCAGGAACTGGAGTCGGCGGGGGCGGGGCCCCCGAGCGGCCCGGTGGCGCCACCGTACGCGTGGTCCGACACCTCGGTCTGAGCCGCCACCGGCCGGGCCCGCGGCCGACGGGACGGTGGCCCGGACCATGGGGCCCGGTGCTCGCCCCGCGCGGTCCGGGCCCGGCGGTCTCAGCCGCCCGCCCCGGCGTGCCGCGCGACGATCCCGGCGGCGTCCGTGCCGCGGGGCAGGACCCCGTACTGGTGGCCGCGGTCCGCACCGAGCCGGGCGGCGACGAACGCCTCCGCGCTCCGCGCGGGCGCGTGACGCAGCATCAGCGACGACTGGAGGGCCAGCGCCATGCCCTCGACCGTCGCCCGGGCGCGGGTCTGTGCGGCGAGCGGGTCGCGCAGGTCCTCGGCCAGTTCCCGGCGCAGTCGACGGACGTGCGCGTCCAGGACCGCGTCGGCGCCGGCCGTGGTCTCCAACTCGGCCCAGAAGGCGTCCAGGGAGCGAGGGGTCCTGGCGATGCCGCGGAGCACGTCGAGGGCGATGACGTTGCCGGAGCCCTCCCAGACCGCCATCACCGGCTGCTCGCGATAGCGCCGGGCCAGCGGCCAGTCCTCGGTGTAGCCGTTGCCGCCCAGACACTCCAGCGCCTCGTACGCGTGGTGCGGGCCGCGCTTGCAGATCCAGTACTTGGACACCGCGGTGGCCAGCCGCCGGAACATCTCCTCCGACTCGCCGCTGTCCGCCTCGTACGCGTGGGCCAGGCGCAGCGACGTCCAGGTCGCCGCCTCCGCCTCCAGCGCCAGATCCGCGAGGACCGCGGTCATGGCGGGCTGGTCGACCAGCCGGGCCCCGAACGCGTCGCGGTGCCGCGCGTGCCAGATCGCCTCGGACACCGACTCGCGCATACCGGCGGTGCTGCCCAGCACGCAGTCGAGCCGGGTGTGGTTGACCATCTCGATGATGGTGGGGACCCCGCGCCCGGGCTCGCCGACCCGCACCGCCCAGGTGCCGTCGAACTCGACCTCGGAGGAGGCGTTCGACTTGTTGCCCAGTTTGTTCTTCAACCGCTGGATCCGGATGGTGTTGCGGGTGCCGTCGGCCAGTACCCGCGGCACGAGGAAGCAGGTGAGCCCGGCCTCGGCCTGTGCCAGGACCAGGAAGGCGTCCGACTGCGGGGCGGAGAGGAACCACTTGTGGCCGGTCAGCAGGTGGGCCCGGCCCGCGGGGTCGGAGGGCAGTGGGACGGCCCGGGTGGTGTTGGCGCGGACGTCGGAGCCGCCCTGCTTCTCCGTCATCCCCATGCCGAACGTCAGCCCGGACTTGTCGGCGGGGGCGATCGGCCTCGGGTCGTAGGAGCGGCTGAACAGGCCCGGCAGCCAGTCCCGTCCCACCTCCGGATCGCGCCTCAGCACCGGGACCACGGCATGGGACATGGACATCGGGCAGGCGTGGCCGGGTTCGACCTGGGCGAACAGCATGAACGACGCCGCCCGTGCCACCGCCGCCCCGGGCTTCGGGTCGGCCCAGCCGGCGGTGTGCGTGCCGTGCCGTACCGCGGCGCCGATGACCTCGTGGTAGGCCGGATGGAAGTCGATCTCGTCCACGCGGTGGCCGTAGCGGTCGTGGGTGCGCAGCACGGGCGGCGACGTGTGCGCCTGCTCGGCGTTCGCCCGGAACCGTTCGGACCCGACCAGGGCGCCGATGTCGTGCAGTTCCGGCTCGTGCCAGGCGGCGCCGAAGGCGCGGACGGCCTCGGCGAGCGGAAGGTTGGCGCCGTACTCGTCGAGGCCGGTGCGGGGCGGTGCCTGGTTGGTGACCTCGTGGGTGGGGTGCGGCGCGGGCGCGCCGGGCCGGAGCCCGGGGCGCTGCGGGGTGACGGTCATCGCGGGTTCCTGTCCTGGTCGGTGGGGCGGATGACGGGGGCGGGGGCGGTCGGTCGGGCGGGGGCGGCGCCGACCGCTCTCAGGCACAGTGCGGTGAGGGATGCGACGACCGGTTCCGGGTCGGTTCGCCCACCGACCGGCGACAGCGGGCCGAGCAGGGCCTCGCCGACCGCACCGATCACTGCGGCCGCCGACAACTGTGCGTTCTGCACAGGGAGTTCACCGGATTCCACCCCGGCGGCGACGATCGACTCGGCGAGAGCGTGATAGCCGCGCCGAAAGGTCAGCCGCTCCTGTTCGACGTGCGGATCGACAGGTTCGGCCAGCAGCGCCCACGCGGTGCGCGGGGTGCGCAGCGCACGACGGGAGAAGACCTCGACCAGGGCGCGCAGCTGTTCGGCGGCCCCGGTCCGGGCCCCGACCGCGGTGCGCACCGCGGCAAGCTCGTGACCGGCCACATGGCGGAAGACGGCGGCGAGCAGCTCCTGTTTCGAGGCGAAGTGGTTGTAGACGCTGCCGGTGGCGACGCCGGCCCGGTCGGCGAGCGCGGAGATGCTCGCCGCCGCGTACCCGCCCTCGGCCAGCAGCGCCCGTGCGGCGTCCAGCAGTCGCTCGCGGTGAGCGAGCCGGGTCGCCTCGGTGCGGGCAGTGGGACGGTAGGCCATGATGATCTGAACCTCGATTCATATCTTCACCTGGGTGCACTCAACCACGGTCGCCCGCGCGGGGCAATGGGGCTGCGGCGACCGCGGACTGCCACTCGTGCCCGTGTCGTGCCGCCCGGACCGGGGTGTGTCGCCGCGTGCGCGTCCGCGACCGGGCGCCATCGGTGCGCCCCGTTCTACCTGCGGCTGCGCGGCAGCGACGGCAAGCGGCACGGAAGGGGATTCCTCGGCGCGGCGATCGACCCGCACGGCCCGCTCCCGCACGAGCCCGGCAGGGGCAACCCGTGGCTCGACACCTGGTTCCACACCAACCCGGTCTTCGTGGACGTGGTGCGCTGACCCCGGACCGGCGAGCCGGGGAGCGGGGCGGCGCGACCCCGCCGGGCGGGCCGGAGCCGCGTCGCGCGGCTCCGGCCCGTCCTCAGGCGTCCAGAGCGGCGGAGACCACCGCCCGGGCCTCCTCCTGCACCCGGCCGAGGTGGTCGGTTCCCAGGAACGACTCGGCGTAGATCTTGTAGACGTCCTCGGTGCCCGAGGGGCGGGCGGCGAACCAGGCGTTGTCCGTGGCCACCTTGATGCCGCCGATCGGCGCGCCGTTCCCGGGGGCCTCGGTGAGCACCGCCGTCACCGGTTCACCGGCCAGGGTGTCGGCGGTGACCTGCTCGGCGGAGAGGCGCGCGAGCACCGCCTTCTGCGCGCGGTCGGCGGGGGCGTCGATCCGCGCGTAGGCCGGTTCACCGAACCGGGAGGCCAGTTCCCGGTAGCGCTCGGACGGCGTCCGGCCCGTCACCGCGAGGATCTCCGAGGCGAGCAGCGCCAGGACGATGCCGTCCTTGTCGGTCGTCCACACCGACCCGTCGCGGCGCAGGAACGAGGCTCCCGCCGATTCCTCGCCGCCGAAACCGAGCGAACCGTCGGCGAGTCCGTCGACGAACCACTTGAAGCCGACCGGCACCTCCACCAGTTCCCGGCCGAGACCCGCGGCGACCCGGTCGATCATTCCCGAGGAGACCAGCGTCTTGCCGACCGCCGCGGTGGCGGGCCACCCCTCCCGGTGGGAGAAGAGGTAGTCGATGGCGACGGCAAGGTAGTGGTTCGGGTTCATCAGCCCGGCGTCGGGCGTCACGATCCCGTGCCGGTCGGCGTCGGCGTCGTTTCCGGTCGCCAGGGAGTACCGGTCGCGCTGTTCGATCAGCGAGGCCATCGCGTGGGGCGACGAGCAGTCCATCCGGATCTTCCCGTCCCAGTCCAGCGTCATGAACCGCCAGGTGGGATCGGTCAGCGGATTGACCACGGTCAGGTCCAGCCGGTGCTGCTCGGCGATGCGGCCCCAGTACGCGACCGACGCGCCGCCGAGCGGATCGGCACCGATCCGCACCCCGGCCGAGCGGATCGCGTCCAGGTCGAGCACGGAGGGCAGGTCCGACACGTAGCCGTCCAGGAAGTCGTACGTCCCCGTGGTCGCCGCCGCCCGTGCCCGCGCGTGCGGGATGCGGCGCACGTCCTTCATGCCGGCGGCGATGATCTCGTTGGCGCGCTCCTGGATCCAGCCGGTGGCCTCGGAACCGGCCGGGCCTCCGTGGGGCGGGTTGTACTTGAACCCGCCGTCGCCGGGCGGGTTGTGGGACGGCGTCACCACCACACCGTCGGCGAGGCGCGAGGTACGGCCCCGGTTGTGCGTGAGGATCGCGTGCGACACCGCGGGCGTCGGGGTGTACCCGTCGGCCGGATCGACGAGCACCGTCACGTCGTTGGCGGCGAACACCTCGACGGCGGTGATCCGGGCCGGTTCGGACAGCGCGTGCGTGTCGGCGCCGAGGAAGAGCGGACCGTCCGTGCCCTGCCGCGCCCGGTACTCGACGATCGCCTGGCTGGTGGCGGCGATGTGGTCCTCGTTGAACGCCGTGGCCGGCGACGACCCGCGATGGCCGGAGGTGCCGAAGGTCACCCGCTGACCCGGCTCGGCCGGATCCGGGTGCAGCGTGTAGTACGCGGTCACCAGGCGGGCCACATCGGTGAGATCCTCCGGCCGGGCCGGCTGCCCGGCTCGTTCGTGCGGCATGTGCCATTCCTCCGTGTCGGTCGGTCGTTGCGGACTTCCGCCCCGTCATCTTCGCGGGTGACGCACACCGGGCCGCCGCCGCCCCGCCGCCGCCCCGCCGCCGCCCCGCCGCCCGGGCGGCGGGTGAGGACGCGCAGGCCGCCGGGGCCGGGCCGAATCCCGTGGAGCCGCCGCCGGCACCGGCGCAGGGTGCGCCACGATGACGAACTGCCCGCCGCGCGGCGGGCGAAGCGACGGCTTCCGGCCGAACGGGAGGAGGACCGCTCGGTATCGGACGAATCCGCGACGGCCGGCACGGTACGGCTGCGGCGGGCCGCGCCCGAGGATGCGGAACTGCTCACCCGGCTCTTCCCGGAGTCCCGGGCCTTCTGCGAGCGGCACGGATTCACCGGGATCGGGTTCGACGACGGCGAACGCAACGAGGAGGGGGAACCGGACGTCAGGCACCGGTGGATCACTGACGGCTGACCGCTTTCGGCCGACCGCTGATGGCTGACGGCGTCCGCGCCGGGGGTGCCCGCCCGGCGTGCCCGTCCCGGTGGCCCGTCCCCCGGAACGCCCGTCCG
The DNA here is from genome assembly GCF_042266885.1 of Streptomyces sp. NPDC056061. Lineage (NCBI taxonomy): Bacteria > Bacillati > Actinomycetota > Actinomycetes > Kitasatosporales > Streptomycetaceae > Streptomyces > Streptomyces sp. NPDC056061. The sequence goes on from NZ_JBHJWQ010000005.1 coordinate 336,186, forward strand.
GCGGGTCGCCGCCGACGCCGGGGCGGCCGCGGACGGGGAACGGGCACCCGCCACGGGTGCCGGCAGGATCGCGAGCCGGCCGGGGGTGCGGCAGAGTGGGCGCATGGACGACTTGTTTGCCCTCGCCGAGGAGCATCTGAAGGCGGCGCGCTCCTCCGCGCACGGACGCAGTGCCCACCGCCTGCTCCACGAGGAGCCCCTGCGCCAGACCGTCATCGCCCTCACCGCGGGCACTGCCCTGGACGAGCACAACGCCCCCGCCGCGGCCTCCCTCCAGGTGCTCCGCGGCAGGGTACGGCTCACTGCGGGCTCGGGGAACGTGGAGCTGGGCACCGGACGGCTCCAGCCCATTCCGCAGGAGCGGCACGGGCTGTTGGCGCTGGAGGACGCCGTGGTGCTGCTGACCACCGTCAACGAATGACGGCCGTCGTCGCGGGCTCACCGGTGCCCGCCGTCCGCAGCCGCTCCAGGACCCACAGGGCCAGGCTCCCCGCGGCCAGCGCCGCGCCCAGCAGGCACACCCCGTTCCAGCCCGCCCGCGACCAGACCACCGAAGCGAGCACGGCCCCGGTCGCACCGCCCAGGAAGAACAGCGTCATGAAGCCGGAGTTGATCCGGTTGCGGGCCTCGGGGCGCAGTGCGTAGATCACGTTCTGGCAGCTGTTGAGCCCGGCCTGCTGGGCGATGTTCAGCGAGACCACCCCGACCGCCAGCCAGGGCAGGGACGACTCGCCGGCCAGCAACGGCAGCCACGAGAGGGTCAGCAGCGCGGTCGCGGTCCCCGACACCACCTGTACCCGCCCGCGGTCGCTCAGCCGGGCGGCGACGTTCATGCCCATCACACCGATGACGCCCAGCAGCCCGAAGAGCCCGATGGCGGCGGCGTTCCAGCCGAACGGTGACCGGGTCAGGAGGAAGGTCAGCGCGGTCAGCTGCACGCTGTACGAGGCCATCGAGAAGGCACCGATGGCCGATCGCCAGCGCAGCAGGGGCTCCTGCCGCAGCAGCGCCAGGGTCGAGCGCAGCAGCCCGGTGTACGAGGTCAAAGCCGCCTCGTGGGAGCGGGGCAGCCGCGGCAGCCGGGTGTGCAGGAGTACCGCCATCACGACCATGAGCAGGGCGTTCACCCCGTACGCGGTCCGCCACCCGCCCAGTTCGGACAGGGCGCCGGAGGCCAGTCGGCCGACCAGCCCGCCGAGCAGCACCCCGGACATGACGAGCCCGACGACCCTGGCGCGTTCCTCCGGGGCCGCGAGGGTGGCCGCGAACGGAACCACCACCTGTGCCCCCACGGAGGTCAGTGCGACGAGCAGGGTCCCGGCGATCAGCAGCGGACCGTTCGGCGCGACGGCCGTCGCCAGCAGGAAGAAGGCGGTGAGCGCGAACAGGCACACGGCCAGCCGCCTGCGCTCCAGCACGTCCCCGAGCGGCACGAGCAGGATCAGGCCCAGCGCGTAACCGGCCTGGGCCGCCGTCACGATCAGGCCCGCCGCGGTCACGCCTATGTGCAGATCGCGCTCGATGACGTCGAGCAGCGGCTGTGCGAAGTAGTTGCCGGCGACCGAGAGCCCGGAGGCCAGGGCCATCAGCAGCACCGGGCCGCGCCCGGTCGCGGGGGAGTCGGTGGACATACGGGACGGGACCCGGTCACGGGTCCCGCCGACGGAGGGGGAAAGTGCCATGTCCCTCAGCGTCCTGGATCCGTCATCCATGAGTCCAACACATGTTTTTCATTTCATCGATCGTGATTCACGATGGATGGATGGAACTTCAGCAGATGCGGTACGTCGTCGCGGTGGCGGAACTCGGCGGCTTCACGCGTGCCGCGAAGCGGTGCCTGGTCGTCCAGTCCGCCCTGAGTCATCAGATCGCACGGCTGGAGAAGGAACTCGGCGCCCGGCTCTTCGAGCGGACCAGTCGGCAGGTGCGGCTCACCGCCGCGGGCGAGGCGTTCCTGCCCGCGGCCAGGCAGGCGCTGGACGCGGCGGAACGGGCCCGGACCGAGGTCGCCGCGACGGCGGGGGAGGTACGCGGCAGGCTCGCGGTGGGCGCCATCCCGACCGTCGCGGCGGTCGACGTACCGGCCGCCCTGCGGGCCTTCCACCTCCGCCACCCGCACGTGCACATCGTCCTGCGCGACGGTGCGAGCAAGGACCTGGTCCGGGACGTGCGGGACGGCACGCTCGACGTGGCGTTCCTGGGGGTGCTGCCGAGCTACCGGCCCAAGGGGGTCAGGGACCGGGAGCTCGCCACCGGCGAACTGGTCGCCGTCGTCGCCCCGACCCACCCGCTGGCGGGCAGCACCGAGGTCGGTCTGGACCGGCTGGCGACGGAGAAGTTCGTCGACTTCCCGGACGGCACCGCCGCCCGTGCCCAGTCGGAGGAGGCGTTCGCGGCGATGGGTCTCACCCGCGAGGTGCCCTTCGAGGTCAGCGGCACCGACTTCATCGTCGGGCTGGTGCGCAGCGGGCTCGGCGTCGCCCTGCTGCCAGCCGCCTTCGCGGCGGAACTGACCGGCGTGCACACCCTGTTGGTCCGGGAGGCGCCCGCCCGCACGGAGCGGCTCGTCTGGAGCCGGTTCCGCCCCACCCCGGCCGCCGCGGCGTTCCTGGCCGGACTCGGCGTCGACGCGGCGGCCGGTCCCGGGGAGTCTCCCGCGCCCGGTGTCCCGGACACCGGTCACTGACGGGGAGCCACCGCCCGGGGAGGAAACACAGGAGCGCCGCGCCGAGGACCGGAGCGGCCGACCTCGTGTCCGCGGCCCGCGACGGCCCCGTGCACGCCGTCCGGCGAGCAGCCGTGGGCGTCACGATCCGTGGACGTCCGACCGGACCGACCGGGCGGCCCCGTGCGTTCCGCGGGGACTGCTTCGCGCCATCCGTGCCGGACCGGCCGCGGGGCGGGTGCCGACGGTCATCACCGGGCAGGTACTGGTGTACGAACGGGAAGAGGAGCCGGCGCCCGCCACCGAGGGGCGCACGAGGCGAGGGAGCGTACCGTGTGGCAGTTCTCCGACGACCGTGGCCAGGTGTCCACCGCCGAGCGGACCCCGGCGAGAGTGCTCGCCTACGTGCAGGCCGGAGCGACCCTGTGGGACCACGGGGTGTGCCCGAGCGCGATATTCGGCTCCGACCACGACGACGACGCCGTGCCCGACACGGCGAAGACGGGATCGCTCCCGTCCGAGGGCGTGCGTTACGTCGGAGCGGGCAGCGCCCTGGACGCCGCCACCCTGCTGAGCACGGAGCCGGACCTCGTCGTGGCCGTGAGCTACGGCGGCGGACAGGTCTACGGGATCGCCCCGAAGACCGCCCAGCACCTGGAGGAACACGTGCCGGTCGTCGTCATCGACGTGGGCGGGGCACGCTCCTTCACGGAGATCGGCAACCGGTTCGCGCACCTCGCCGAATCGCTCGGGGCCGGGTCGGTACGGACCGCCGAACAGTACCTGGAGGCCGCCCGGGACCGGCTGCGCGCGCAGTGCGCCGGACCCGGCCGGCCCCGTGTCCTCGCCCTCTCCCCGGCCGGGCGGGAGCAGGCCCACCTGGCGCGCCCCCGCATGTGGCCCGAGCTGCGCGCGCTGGCCGAACTCGGCGTCGACCTCGTGGAACCGGCCGAAGGACCGGGCGCGAACTGGTCCACGGTCGGATGGGCCGAGGCGCGGGCGCTGCGCCCCGCGACCGTCCTCGCCGACATCCGGGCCCATGCCGCCCCGATCGACGGACTCCGGAGCAACGAGGACTGGACGGCGATCGAGCGGGCCGCCGAGGTGGTGGACTGGAACCCGGAGCCGGTGTGCAGCCCGCAGGCCCACACGCGGTTCCTGGGCCTCGTCGCGGACGCGCTGGAGTCCGCCACCGGCCGGTGAGGAGGGGTCCGACCGCGGGTTGACGCGGCCGCGGGGGCGCGGACGGCATCCACGCTCCCCGCCCGCACGGGCGCGCGTGCGCCGTACGAAGGCTTCCGGTCGCGGCCGTGCGCCACCGCCCGCAAGCCCGACGGCGTCCGGTTCCCCCACGCGTGCGGGCAGGATGGGGGTCCGACGTGTTCGCGGCCCGCACCGGCCCCTTGCGACAGCCGCGGCACCGCATGCCAGGAGACCCCCATGCCCGACCGATCCGACCTGCTGGTCATCGGAGAATGCGTCGCCGACATCGTCCGGCTGCCGGGCGAGGCCGCCCGGGTCCATCCCGGGGGCAGCCCGGCCAATGTGGCCCTCGGCCTGGCCCGGCTCGCACACGCCACCACGCTGCTCACCCAGCTGGGCCCGGACGACAACGGCAGGCTGATCGGCGACCACCTCGCCGGCGCCGGGGTCGAGGTCCGCACGGACGGCGCCCCGGTGCCCACCCCGTCCGCCGCGGTGAGCCTCGACCGGGACGGCCGGGCCGCGTACGCCTTCGAGATCGCCTGGACCCTTGCCCCGGTTGCTCCGGCCCGGCCGCCCCACCACGTCCACACCGGTTCGATCGCCGCGGTGATGGAGCCGGGCTCGGCCACCGTCCTCGCCGCCGTCGAGTCGCTGAGGACGTCCGCGACCGTCAGTTTCGATCCCAATGTGCGGCCGGCACTGATGGGCGAACACGACGCGGCCGTCCGCAGGATCGAGCGCTGTGTCGCGCTCGGCGACGTGGTCAAGGCCAGCGACGAGGACCTGGCGTGGCTGTACCCGGGCGAGGAGCCGGAAGCGGTCGCGGAGCGCTGGCTGGACAGCGGCCCCGCGCTCGTCCTCGTCACCCTGGGGGACAAGGGCGCCCTTGCCGTCTCGGCGGGCGTGCGGGTGGCGGTCGGCGCGCCCGTCACCGATGTCGTCGACACGGTGGGGGCGGGGGACGCCTTCATGTCGGGCACCCTGCACGCCCTCGCCGCGCACGGGCTGCTCGGTCCCGGCGGCCGGGACCCACTGCGGCGGGCGGGCCGCGCCGTCCTCGCCGACGTCCTGCGCCACGCGGCGGCCTCGGCCGCCGTCACCGTGGCCCGGGCGGGGGCCAATCCGCCGGACGGGGCGGAACTGCGGGCCGCACTCGCCCGGGTCTGAGCCCGGCGGACCGCCACGGACGGCGGAACGCGGTCACCGGAACGGGGTACGGGCCGGTGCGAGCGGCCCGTACGTGACTCGTTCGGATCATTCACCGCATCCTCAATGGGGCTACGGCCGTTCGACAACCAGTAGGCATGATCGATTATGGAGGAGGGGGCGGAACATGGGGCGGGACGACACCGGTGTCGCCGTGACCGGACTGGGGATGGTGACCCCCGCGGGAGCGGACGAGCGCACGTTCTGGGAGGGATTGTGTTCCGGGGCGTCCGCGGCCCGGCGCTGTGACGAACTGGCCGGGCTCCCGGTCGACTTCGCCTGCCGGGTGGAAGGGATCGACCTGGACGAGGCCGTCGGCGGGCGCTCGGTGTGGCGGATGGCGCGTTTCGTGAAGATGGCGCTGGTCGCCGCCCGCCGGGCGGTGGCGGACGCCGGGCTGTCACCGGAGCGGTGGGACGGCGCGCGGGTGGGTGTGGTGCTGGGGGTCGGGGTGGGCGGGGTCGCGGTGCTCGCCGACAACGTGCGCAGGCTGGACGACGGCGGTCCGGAATCGGTGTCGCCGCTCCTGGTCCCGATGATGATGCCCAACGCCGCGGCGGGGGAACTCGCCATCGCGCTGCGGGCACACGGTCCCAGCCTGGCACCGGCCACGGCGTGCGCGTCCGGGGCGACCGCGATCGCCGTCGCCCGCGACCTGTTGACGAGCGGGCAGTGCGACGTGGTGGTGGCGGGCGGCGCGGAATCCGTGGTGACCCCGCTGGTGGTGAGCGCCTTCGCGGGCATGGGAGCGCTCTCGCGGCGGACCGGTGATCCGGCGGGCGCGTCACGGCCGTTCGCCGCGGACCGGGACGGCTTCGTGCTCGGCGAGGGAGCGGCCGTGGTGGTGCTGGAGCGCACGCCCGACGTGTACGCGCGCGGCGGACGGGCGCGGGCGCTGCTGGCCGGCACTGGTTCCAGCACCGACGCCCACCACCCCACGGCGCCGTCGCCGGACGGGGCCGGTGCCCGCAGGGCTGTGCGGGCGGCGCTCCACGAGGCGGGCTGGGCCGCCGACGAGGTCGATCACATCAACGCCCACGGCACGTCCACCCGGCTGAACGACGCGATGGAGACCGAACTCATCTCCGCGGTGTTCCCGCACCGGCCCACGGTGACGGCACCCAAGGGCGTACTCGGGCACACCCTTGCCGCGGGCGGGGCGATCGAGGCGGTGGCCACCGTACTGACCCTGGAACGCGGCCTCGTGCCCCCGGTCGCCAACCTGGACTCGCCGCCGGACGGGTTCGGTCTCGACTGCGTGGTCGAGGAGCCCCGCGCGCAGGACGTCGAGCGGGCGCTCAGCCACTCCTTCGGCTTCGGCGGGCACAATGTCGTGCTCGCCTTCCAACGCGCCTGTTCCGAAAGGCTGGTTCGGGATCACGGCGACGGACTGCCCCCGGTGTCCTAGTCGTTGACTGAATCGTTGACGGTCCATGACCTCAACGACCGACGGCCCGTTCACCGAACGGTCCACGGAACTCCTCACCGCGGTGCTCCTCGGCGACGACCACCGCCGCGAGCACGGCTCCTGGCGGCGGCTGATCGGCACGGAACCGTTCCGCCGTCCGGACCGCCCGACCCCCGAGGAACTCCTGGACCTCGCGTACGAGCGGCTCCGCGTCCTCAACGACAGCCTCGACAGCGGCGCCCGGCTCGCCGCCGACCCCCGCGCCCTGGCGGCGCTGCACGAATGGCTCGGCCCGGTCGACCCGACGTTCACCACCGTGGCCGGCATCCACTACAACCTCTTCCTCGGCAGTCTCCTCGACCACGACGACCGCCGGCGCGATCTGTCGGACTTCCTCCGCCTGCGGAGCGTCGGCACCTTTCTCTGCACGGAGGTGGAACACGGCAACGACGCGGCGGCCATCGAGACCACGGCCCGCTACGACCGCGCACGCGACGGGTTCGTGCTGCACACGCCGCATGCCGGCGCGCAGAAGTTCATGCCCAACACCAGCCCGGCGGGCGGCCCCAAGACCGGCCTGGTGGCCGCGCGGCTCCTCGTCGACGGCGACGACCAGGGGGTGTTCCTCTTCCTCGTACCGCTCACCGACGCAGAACGCGCGCTCCCCGGTGTACGGGTCCGCAGGCTCCCCGCGCGCATGGGCAGTCCGGTGGACCACTGCCTGACCTCCTTCGACCGGGTCTTCGTGGGGCGCGACGCACTGCTCGGCGGGGATCACGGGCGGATCGGTGAGGACGGCGGGTTCAGCAGTGGCGTCGGCAATCGCAGGCGCCGCCTCCTCGCGTCGATCGGGCGCGTCACCGCGGGCAAGATCTCGATGAGTGCCTGCGCGGTCGGCTCCGCGCGTGCGACGCTCGCCGTCGCCGTGCGCTACGGCGCCCACCGCCGCGTCTCCGGGCCCCGCGGCACGGGGCGCGTTCCGGTGATGGCCCATCGCAGCCACCACGGGCCGCTCGCCGGGGCCATGGCCACCGTCTTCGCGATGAGCCTGCTGCACCGCAGGGCGCTGGACCGCTGGGAGACGCACAGGGGCCGGGTGGGCCCCGGCCGGGAGGAGGCGGAGCGCCTGGTCGCCGTAGCCAAGGGGTGGATCACCTGGCAGGCCCGGTCCGTGATCGTCGAATGCCGTGAACGGTGCGGTGCCCAGGCGCTCCTGGAGAACAACGGCATGAGCGCACTGCTCACCGGGGTGGAGGGCGCCATCACTGCGGAGGGCGACAATCTGGCCATTCACGCCAAGGCGGCCGCGGAAATGCTCTTCGCGGCCGAGCAGCGCGAGCCCCCGGCCCCCCGGGGCGGCGGACCGGGCGATCTCTCCGACCCGCGGTTCCTGGGCGGCCTCCTGGAAGCTCTGGAGGAGATCTGGTTCCGCCGCGCCAGGCGGCGCATGGGAAGCACCCCGCACGGCGATCCGCTGAGGCGGTGGAACGCCGCTTCCGGACCCGCCCTGCGCGGCGTGGAAGCCCACGCCCACCGGCAGGCCGCCGAGGCGTACGCGGACGCGGTGGCCGGTCTTCCGTGCGGTCACGCCCGGGATCAACTCACCAGACTGCAGCGCCTGTTCGCACTCGACCGGATCGCCCGCAACAGCGGGGACCTCCTTGCCGCGGGGTATGTGACCGCGGAACAGGTCGAGTTGCTGCCGGATGTCCTGGACGGGTTGATCACCGACGTCGCCGACCGGCTGCCCGAACTCGTCGATTCCTTCGCGCTGCCCGCCGAACTGCTCGCGGACTGGCCCATCGCGGGGGCCGACTACGTCGACGCGTACGACGATCCGGACGCGTCCTGGCGGCGGGACGGCGGCCGGGCGACGGCTCCGGGGGAGCGGTGAGAGCCGGGACCGGTGCGGGAACGGGCGTGCGCATCGATCGGGTGCGGGAAGCCGCGGGGGCCCTCGGTGTACGTGTCGTTCTGCTGGTCGTCTGGGGTACGGCGGCCGTTCTGGCCCGGTGGTGCACGCCGTCGCCGACCGGCGGTGCCGAATCGGTTCGCCGCAACGCGTAACTGGATCCACGTCACCCAGTTGATCGGACGTCGGGACGATGCGTCCCCACTACACCGACAGTCGTACCGAATGATGGAGAGGAAGCTCATGAGTACGATTCACCCGAGGATCACCGAGGTCCTGACCCACACCTTCAAGGTGCCGGCCGCCGAGATCCGTCCCGAGTCCACGATGGACAGCCTGGAGATGGATTCCCTCGCCGTGGCCGAGTTCGCCGTGCTGCTCAGGGAGACGTCCGGCGGCGGCGATCTGGACAGGCTTCCCAAAGGCGCCACCCTGGCCGACATCTCGCGGTACCTCGGCGCACCCACCGGCGGCGGGATGCCGACACGTGACGAGGCACACCTGAGCAACGCCCGATGAACAGGCCGGAGATCGCCGTCACCGGCCTGGGAATGATCACTCCGGTCGGCAACGACACCGAGTCCACCTGGAAGGGCGTGTGCGCCGGCGTCTCGCCGGTGCGCACCGTCCCGGAACTGGAGGGCTGCGCGATCGATTTCGCCTGCACGGTCGACGGCATCGACCTGGACACCGAGATCGGCGGCCGCACGTCCTTCCGGATGGGCCGGTACGTCAAGTTCGCCGTTCTCGCCGCCAGGGAGGCGGTCGCCGATTCGGGGCTCGATCCGGCGACATGGGAGGGCCACCGGGTGGCGGTGGTCGTCGGCACCAGCAGCGGGGGTTCCGCGGCGCTGACCGAGCAGGCCGTCGTCCTCGACCGGCTGGGGCCGGACGCCACGTCGCCGTCGGGCATCCTGCTCACCATTCCGAACATGCCCGCGGCGGAGATCGCCATCCAGTTCCGGGCCACCGGCCCGAGTCTGGCACCGTGCACCGCCTGCTCCTCCGGCGCCACCGCCCTGTCGGTCGCCCGCGACCTGCTGGTCACCGGCCAGTGCGACATCGCGATCGCCGGAGCCACCGAGTCGATCGTGTACCCGGTCGCCATGGCCGGGTTCGCCCGGTCCGGTGCGGCGGCCCGGGCGGACGGCGCCCCGGCCAGACGGTGCCGGCCCTTCGCCGCCGACCGCGCCGGGCTGGTGATGGGCGAGGGCGCCGCCGTCATGGTGCTGGAACGGGCGGCCGACGCGGCGGCCCGCGGTGCCGCGCCGCGGGCACTGCTCGCCGGCACCGGCGCCACCACCGACGCCCACCACCCCACCAGCCCGCACCCCTCCGGCACGATCGCGCAGGCCGCGGTCGAGGCCGCGCTGCGCGACGCCGGCTGGGCGCCCGACGACGTCGACCACGTCAACGCCCACGGCACGGCCACACCGAGCAACGACGCCACCGAGGCCGCCCTCATCGGCCGGGTCTATCCCCACCGTCCTCCCGTCACCGCCCCGAAGGGCGTCCTGGGCCACTGCATGGGGGCAGCCGGGGCGATCGAGGCCGGACTGACCATCCTGACCCTCGAACGGGGTGTCGTGCCGCCGATCGCCAACCTGGACGCCCCGGCCCCCGAGTTCGACATCAACTGCGTCGTCGGGCAACCGTTGCGGCGACCGGTCCGACGGGCCGTCAGCCACTCCTTCGGCTTCGGCGGGCACAACGCCGTGCTCGCCCTTCGGCGGCCGTAGCGACCGGCAGGTGGTGGCGACGGGCGCGGGCATCCCGTGGCCCCGGCGTACCACCGGCGCCGTGGGCCCTGCGGCGACGAGCGGTCGTGCGCGGGCGCCGCCGGGCTCCGACGGTCGGGCAGGCCGGACGACTCGTGCGTCCGGGGCCGTCGTCCACGGTCATCGCCCGGTCCGGGACGGCCCGGGCGGCTTCCTCGCTGCGCCCGGTCCCGCCCGGCCCGCGGGACGCGGAGGGGGCGGACCCGTGGCGTCACCCGGCTCCGCCCCTCATGTCGCTTCCGCCCGCCGCCGTTGCGGCGTGCGCCCGCGCGCGGGTGTCAGCGGTTGCGGCCCCGGCCGAACTCACCGCCCCGGCCGCGCTCGCCGCCGATGTTCTTGCCGTCGGCGTAGTCGATCTGCTCCTTGCGCAGTTCGGCGGAGATCTCCTTCTGCTCGGTCACCCTCTCGGTCTCCATGCGCACCCGTTCGACGGGCACGGTCTCCTTGCGCATGGTGGCGCGCTCGGCGTGCAGGGTGACCTCGACGTCCTGCTCGCGGATGTCGGCGGCCCCCGTCGCCTTCTCGCCGGGCTGCAACGGCTCCCGGATCACCCGGACCTCCTCGTGCGTCAGCGGTACCGTCCGGGTGACGTTCTCCGTGACGACGTACTTGTGCAGGCGGGCCTTGCCGCTCTCGTACTCCTCGGTGCCGAGGCGCAACTGCTCCTCGGATCGGATCATCTCCTCCTTGCCGATCGGACCGGCGGACCGCTCGGTTCCCGCACCGGCGCCGACCAGGGGGCGACCCGTCGCGGCGGTCCCGCCGCGATGCCTGCCGGCGCCCGCCCCGGCTCCGACTGCGCCGGTCGTACCCGACGTGGTGCTGCGGGAGGTGTCCGCACCGGAGGCCGACGGGCCCGTCATGGCCGAGGTGTCGCGCCCGGTGCCGGACGCGCCCATGGCGCCGGTCCCGGCGGCTCCCGCGGCGCCCATGGCCCCGGTTCCCGTCCGCGACGTCGTGGTCCCCGTGTCCGTCCGTCCACCGAGCCCTGCCGTCGTGTTCCTGGCGAGGCCGTAGTGCCGGTAGAGCTCTTCCTCCTCCACCACCGACAGATGGGCGTCCGCGTCCACCCGGGGAGCGTCCTTGACGCGGTCCTTCGGGTGCGAAATGTGCAGGTCGGAGCCCACACGGCGGGCTCCGGCAAGGGGCACGAAACTCTCCTTCATGCCGAACAGGCCGGTCTTCACCGTGATCCAGTCCGGGCGACCGGTGTTGTCGTCGACATACACCCGGCCCACACTGCCGACCTTCTCGCCCGCGGTGTCGTACACCGACAGACCGTCGAGTTCTCCGGAATCCGTGAAACCGTCAGCGGCTCCCATGACCGATTCCTCCTCACCCGGGCGCGTCCTGTGGCTGGGTCCATCAGGGGAGGCGCGTCCGTTTCCCATCGCGCCTCACCCGGATGGGCGCTGCAACCGACCCACTCGCCCGGGCGGACCGCCGCATGCGCGCCGCATCGGCGGTTGCGGCTCCGCACGGCGGTGCGCGGACCGTACCTTCGTTAGGCCAATCGGGTGAGGGTGGTGAGTGTGGGCGGTGGCCCCGCCACGGGCGCCGCGCCGACTTGCCCGATCCACGACCGCGGCGCGCCCGGCGAGACGGGCCCGCCGGAACGGTCCCGGGCACCCCGGGGAGACCGCAGACCCGGCGCATATGATCGATCGGCCGGTCGTCGGCCTCGTCCCGTCGTCCCACCGGGGGTGTCCCATCCGTTCCGTACGCATCCGGCTGCCCGAGCAGCGCGGTGAACTGCTGTCCCGGCGCGAGGAAGGCGTGGATCTCCACCACCTGGTATGGCGACTGGGGCCCGGGTGGCGGGTGTGCAGCAGCGCCGTGCTGGGGGGTGGAATCGGCCCGCGCGAGTGGATCCTCAACGCCCAGGTGCCCGGCGGCTACCCACGTCTGGACCCCGACCGCCATCTCGCCGAGATCGCCGCGGCGGAGCGGCTCACCGGCCCCGGCGTCGGGCTGATGACGGCAGCCGACGTCACGGCGTACACCGCCGCGACCGACGGGGGCGCGACGGCGACCGCAACCTGCGGGCTCGGCGTGCGCGGCTGGGCCGCCGCCCCCGGTGCGGACACCGGGGAACCGCCCCGGCCGGGCACGGTCAACATCGTCGTCACCCTGCCGGTGGCACTCTCCGACGCGGCGCTCGTGAACGCCGTCGCCACCGCCACCGAGGCCAAGGTGCAGGCACTTCTGGACGCGGGCCTCGACTGCTCCGGCACCCCCACCGACGCCGTCTGCGTCGCGGCTCCCTCCCCGGGAACCGGTCCCGGCGAACTCTTCGCCGGACCCCGTTCCCGCTGGGGCGCACGACTCGCCCGGGCCGTGCACGCCGCCGTGCTCGACGGGGCGCTGCGGCAACGCTGAACCCCGTCGGGCCGAGGGCCGACCGGGGCGCCGGCGCACGGCGCAGGTGAAGCGCGCCGGGCAGCAGAGCCGCCCCACCGGTACGGGGGAGCCCGGTGGGGCGGTCGTTTCCCAGACTGCCACAGCCGACGTCCCGTCGGGGCCGACCCCCGTAACATCGGCGGTAGTTGAGTCGAAATCGACGGTGGCACGGTCGCGGGCGCATCGGCCGGCGGAACCGGGCGCGCGGGTGGCCGACGACGGTGCGCGTCGCGGCGGGGAGCCCGCGGTGGTGCAGCGAGCGGCTGCCGAGTCCCGGGAGCCGGGCCGATTCCCCGGTGTCCGACGGGTGTGGCACATCGTCCACGACCGGCCTCACCCGGCCCGCCGGAACCGGCACGTAATCCACCGGGCCGCGCCGTACGAACCGACCCGGCTCCGGGGCGCGCGAATGCGGGCGGGTGCGACGGGCCGTGCCGCGGCGGTGTCCCCGGACGTGTCCATGGCCGGAAAACAGCGGATCCGCCGAGGTCTCGTCCACGGGTTCATCCGGCCGAGGGCTGTCCCGTCGTCCCCGGCGGGCCCCGACGACACGTGCTTCCCCGCACTCCCGGCCGTGCGCGAACGGGGAAGGCCCCATTCCCCATTCCCCGGCAGCTCGGCGGGGCGCCGACCGGAGACGGCGCCGAACCCGCCGGGCGCGCCGGAACGTTGCGGTCCGGTGAACAACCGGCCCGTGCGGGAATACGGGCGCGGGCACGCTCCTTCCCGCTGCTGTGGCCGACGGCGGACCGGGCCGGCCGAACCGTCGCGGACCGTCGCCGTCAGGAACCGGGAGAGAGGACGCACATGCCCGAGGTGTACGTGTTCACGCGCGACGGCGGACCGGGGGCCACCGCATGACCGCGTTCCGCGCCGCGACCGACACGCACCCGCTGGACGACCCGGTGGGCGCCGCACTCACCGGCCCGCACGCCCACTTCGCGCGGCGACGCGGCAGCATCCTGCGCTACCACCCGGACGTGGCACCGTGGTTCGCGGTCCCGGACGCGCCGGGGGCGGGGGACTGGGCGGATGCCGCGGCGCTCGCCGGACCTGGCGGGGCCGTCACCATCACCGCGTTCCGGGAGCCGCCGCCGGACGACTGGGAGATCGTCTTCCACGCCGAGGGCGTCCAGCTCGTCGACGCGGGGGTTGCCGCCGAGCCGTTCCCCGGGGCCGTACGGCTCGGGCCCGCCGACGTGCCCGAGATGCTCGACCTGGTCGCCCGCACCCGGCCGGGGCCGTTCCTGCCCCGCACGGTGGAGCTCGGCACCTATCTCGGTGTCCGCCGCGACGGGGCGCTCGTCGCCATGGCGGGCGAGCGTCTGCGCCCGTTTGGCTGGAGCGAGATCAGCGGCGTGTGCACGGACGAGTCCGCACGCGGCAGGGGGCTCGGCGGCGCACTCGTCCGCGCGGTCGCCCACGCCATCAGGGAGCGCGGCGAGACGCCGTTCCTGCACGCGGCCGCCTCCAACACCGGCGCCGTCCGGCTCTACGAGACCCTGGGGTTCGTCCTGCGTCGCCGCACGTCCTTCCTCTCGGCGCTCGTCCCGCAGCGGTGGCCGGCGGGTGCGCCGGCCACCGCCGACGACCGGGCGACGATCGTGCGCTGACCGCACGCGGCGGGTCCTTCGCCCACGCGCGCACGGGTCCAAGGGCCCGCCGTCCCTCGTTCCGGGACCTTCGGCCGGGCCCGAGAGGCCGTAGGCCCCGTGCGCCGGCCCCGCCGGTCCGGCTGGACTGGGAGGGAACGCCGGCAACGGGCCGGCAGGCCCCGGGAGGAGTGCCCCGTGTCGATCCGGCTGCGGCACCAGGCTGCGAGGCGCGGAGCGGTACACCCGGGCACGGATCCCGGCGAGGCGGCCGTCTACGCCCCCAGGATCGGCAATGCGGCACTTTTCGGCGGGCTGGTGGCGCTGACCGCCCTGATCGCCGTACTCGATCTGCGGACCGGCGAGGACATGCGACTCGTACCGCTGCTGGTGGTCGTGCCCGCGCTCGTCTCGGTCTTCGGGACGATCCGTCAGACCATGGGGGTGGCCTCCTGGATCACGGCCGTCGTCGTGTGCTCACGGCTGGTGATCGGGGGAACCTTCTGGGACGTCACCAGCGGCGTCGTCTTCACCGTGGTGGCCTGCTTCCTCGGGGTCGGTGCCTGTGCGCTGCGCATCCGGCACGCCGCCGAGATCGCCAGGCTGCGCTCGGCCGCCGTCGCCCTCCAACGGCAGATCCTGCGCCCGCTGCCCATCGCGACCGACCAGATCATCGCCCACGGCATCCACGCGCCGATCGAGGAGGACCACCTGGTCGGCGGCGACATCTACGAGATCGTCCAGTCGCCCTACGGAACCCGAGTGATCATCGGGGACGTCCAGGGAAAGGGGCTCGCCGCGATCGGGGCCGGCTTCGCCGTGCTCGGCGCGTTCCGGGAGGCGGCCATCCGCGAGCCCACCCTGACCGGCGTGGTCGACGCACTGGAGGATGCGGTCGCCCGGCACAACGCCTTCTCCGTCCAGGCGGGCGAGGCGGAGCGCTTCGTCACCGCCCTGGTACTCGGCGTCGACGGCGGGAACCGGGTACGAGCCGTCAACTGCGGGCATCTGTCCCCGCGGCTGCTGCACGGCGACACGGCCCGCGAGGTACCGCTGAGCCACACCTCCGTGCCGCTGGGACTGGCGGAGCTCGGCGGCGAGGCGCGGACCGCGGAACTGCTGGACTTCCCCTCCGGCGCCACCCTCCTGCTCTTCACCGACGGCGTCACCGAGGCCCGGGACGCGTCCGGTGCCTTCTACCCGCTGGACACCAGGCTGGGGCGCTGGGCGCAACGCGGGCCGGACGACGTCCTCGCAGCGCTCAGCGGCGACCTGGAGCGCTTCTCCGGCGGCGTGCGGCGCGACGACATCGCCGTGCTCGCCCTGCGTCGGGCATCGGCCGGAATCGACGGTCCGCGACCTCCCGCCGCACGGGGCGGCCGTCGGGCGGCGCAGGCCACCGGCGCGCGGTAGCGCATACCGGCCGGTCGTCGCGGCGTGCCGCCGGGCCGATCGGGACCGTCGACCCTCATGTCCCGACGGGACGTCTGTCGCACGGGGACATGTGTGGCCGTTCCGTACCGCACGGCGGGTGCGGCGCCCGGGGCGTCACCGTGTGGCCCGATGGCCGTGGCCCTCGTCGGTCGACCGACGCCGTGTGCGGGTCGGGCGCTGCTGCCCCGGCGCAACGGTGCCCGGCAGGGACGGGTGTCGGCACCGCACCGCACTGCGTCGACCGCGACGGGGTGTCGCCGTCATCCACCCGCCCGCACGCCTCGTCACGGAGCCGGGGCCGGACGTGCCGGACCTCGCGGATCCGACCGACCCGGCGCCGCCGCGCCCGGAACCCGTGATCAGCGGACGGTCACCAGGGGGCGTAGTGGTGACTTCCGCAACCGGACCACCGCCGCCGGCCCGCCGCGTCGCGCCGCGACCATCAACGGCCAGGCCACGAGAGCACCCGTGACCAGCCCGATCAGCACGTCGTGCGGGTAGTGGACTCCGATCCACACCCGGGAGGCCGCCATGAGTACAGCGGCGGGGATCGCGATCGCCCCGAGCCTGCGATCGGTCAGCCAGATCGCCGTCGCCGCGGCAGCGGCGATGGCGGCGTGGTTGCTGGGGAAGGACCAGTCCCCGAGCGCGGGGCATGCCTCCACCGTCACGACGTGCAACGTCCGGCACGGTCGCTGCTCGTGGAAGAACGACTTCACCAGGTCGTTGACGAGGAACGCGGCCACCACGGCGAGCGGGGCGCAGAGCGCCATGGCGGTACGGGCGGGAGAGGCGGAACGCGAGCGCCACCAGGACACGAGCATCAGCAGGGCGAACAGCGACAGTCCGTAGTCCGACCAGGCGCGGACGGCCGAGTCGAGGGCGGCGGGGGAGTGCTGGGCCAGCCGGGCGACCCAGGTGTACAGGCCACCGTCGATGGAGGAGGCGAGGGGCATCAGTTGTTGTCTCCTTCGACGGTGCGCCGACCGCGTGGGCGGAGCAGTTCGACGGCGAGCGGGACGAGCGAGGCCGCGACCACGACGGCCACGATCGGCAGCAGGTAGCGGTCCACGTCGGGTATCGAGGAGCCCAGCCCGTATCCCGCGAGTACCAGCCCCACGGTCCAGACCGTCCCGCCGACGATCTGCCAGACCAGGAACACCCGGGCGGGAACGCCGAGCGCCCCGGCGAGCGGGTTGAGCACTGTGCGCACGACGGGCACGAAGCGGGCCAGGACGATCGCCCGCGCGTGGCCGTACCGGCCGAGCAGCTCCTCGGCCCGGGCGGCGCCCTCGTGCAGCCGCCGGGTACGGCTGCGCGCGAGCAGGAACCGTCCGCCGCGCCGGCCGATGCCGTAGCCCGTCTGCGCGCCGAGCAGCGCACCGGTCACCGCGGCGAGGAGCACCTGCGGCAGGGACAGCCCGACCGGGCCGTGCGTGCCCGGTGCGCAGAGGAGCCCCGCGGTGAACAGCAACGAGTCGCCGGGCAGGAAGAACCCGACGAGCAGTCCTGTCTCGGCGAAGAGCACGACGGCGATGCCGAGAGCACCGAACGCACCGAGCAGCGAACCGGCGTCCAGCAGGTTCACCGCCTGGGGCACGGATGCCGACGAGAAGAAGGACACGACGGAGCTCTCCCATAATGGTGGGCGGGCGGCCTCGCGGCACGCCCGGACTGACTACAGTGATGTAGACGGTCTACGTCACTGTAGACGCTCGAAGGGGTAGGAGAGTTCCCGTGACCGAGGTGAAGGGGATATCCGACGGAGCCGACGAGGGTCCCGCTCCCCGTCCGGACGGCCCGACGACCCCTGACGCGACGGCGAAGAACCTCGCGGAGTCCGTCCCCCGGCGCGACGGCGGAGCCGAACGGCGCCCGTCCGGCGAGCTGGAGTCCACGATCCTGGCTGCCCTGTGGGCCGCCGAGACGCCCCTGACTCCCGGCCAGGTGCAGGACGCGATCGGGCGGGAGCTCGCCCGCACCACCGTCACCACGATCCTCTCGCGGCTCCACGAGAAGGGCGCGGTCGCCCGATCCCGGGCCGGTCGCGGCTTTGCGTACACCCCCACCGAGGACGCTCCCGGGATGACCGCCCGCCGGATGCACAGCGAAATGCGGAAGGAGCCGGACCGCGGCACCGTGCTGGCACGCTTCGTCTCACAGCTCACGGACGAGGACGAGCGGCTGCTCCGCGAGCTGCTCGACGGGGAGTCGCGATGATCTACGCCGTGTGGATTCCCCTGCTGGTGCCCTTCCTCGCGGCGCCCGCGGCCGGCCGTCTGGCGGATGCCCTGCCGCCGGTGCGTGCCGTACGGCTGCTCGTCGCGACGAGCGTGGGCCTCGCCCTGTGCGGGCTGCTCGCGCTCGCCCTGCTGGTGGTGCCCGGCGCGACCCGGTTCCCGGCGGTCTCCGCCCTCGGTGAACTCGTCAGGCCGCTCTCCGAGGCCGCCCCCGCGGTCGCGGTGCCGCTCGCGGCCGCGGCACTGGCGCTGCTCGCGGGGTGTGCCGCCACGGTCGTCCGTACCGTGCACGGGCGCCGGGCGGAGTTCCACCGGGCCGCACGGACGTCCGGGCACGCCGACGGCGAACTCGTCGTACTGCACGACAGCCGTCCCGACGCGTACGCGCTGCCCGGCCGCACCGGGACCGCCGGCCGGATCGTCGTCACCACCGCGATGCTGCGCGCCCTGGACCCGGCCGAACGAGAAGCGCTGCTGGCCCATGAACGCGCCCACCTCGCGGGCCGCCACCACCTCTTCACCGTCGCCGTCGAACTGGCGGCACTCTGCCACCCCGCGCTGCGGTCCCTGCGCGGCCCCATGGCCTACGCCCTCGAACGCTGCGCCGACGAGGCCGCCGCCCCGGCCGTCGGCGACCGACGGGTCGTCGCCCGGGCCATCGGGTGCGCCGCGCTCGCCGCACGCGCCGCCGGGGGCTCCGCACGCCCCCGGCCCCGCGCGGCGCTCGCCGCGCTGGCAGGGCCCGTGCCACGCCGCGTCGCCGCGCTGCTCGGCCGCGCGGCCCCGCGCCCCCGCGCCGGGCGGGCCGCGGCCGCGGCCCTCCTCGCCTGCCTCGTCGTCTCCGCGACCGCCGCGCTCGATGCCACGAGCGATCTCCACAGCAGCATCGAAGTGGCCCAGGGAGAGGCCCCGCAGCGCTGAGTCTCCCGTCCCGACCGGGGCCGGGAGCCCGCGCCGTCCCACACCCGCCCGCGCCGGACCCCGGATCCCGCGGACACTCGCCCGCGCCGGACCCCGGCTCCTGCCGACACCCGCCCGCGCCGGGGCCCGGATCCCGCGGCGCCTGCTTCACGGACGGTGCCGGTCGAGTGCCCCTTCCTTCACTCATTTGCGCCGCCGCGCGCTCTTCCGCGCGCCGTCGCGCCACCCCGACGATGGCACTCCTGCTACTCCCGACGTCCGCTCCGGGCGTGCCGTGCGCAGACAGGAGACACCATGGGACAGTGCCCGATCGCCATCGACCCCGCGGGACGGGACATCCACGGCGAGGCGGAATCGTTCCGCCCGCACGGCTCGGTCGCCCCGGTCGAACTCCCCGGCGGCATCAGGGCATGGGCACCCACCGGCTACGCGGTGCTCAAGCGGCTTCTCACCGACGACCGGGTGTCCAAGGACCCGGACCTGCACTGGCCGCCCTGGCGGAGCGGCGCGTACCGGGACAGCTGGATCAACACCTGGGTCGGGGTGTCCAACATGTTCACCGCATACGGCGCCGACCACCGCAGGCTGCGCAGACTCGTCTCACCCGCCTTCACCAAACGGCGGATCGACGTACTGCGCCCCCGCATCGAGGAGATCACCGCGACGCTGCTCGACCGGATGGCCGCGGCTCCCGACGGCCGCGCCGAACTGCGGAGCGCCTTCGCCCATCCGCTTCCGATGGGTGTCATCTGCGAATTCTTCGGTGTGCCCGAGGAACGCAGAGCCGACAGCTCGCGCCTGGTCAGCCAGATCTTCGACACCACCGCGACGCCGGAACGGGCACTCGCCACCCTGCGGGAGTTCGCGGACCTGCTCGTGGACCTCATCGCGGCACGGCGCGAGCGGCCGGCCGACGACTTCACCAGCGCGCTGATCGCCGCCCGTGACGAGGACGGCTCCCGCCTCACCGAGACCGAGCTCGTCGGCACCCTCGTCCTCGTCGTCGCCGCGGGCCACGAGACCACGGTCAACCTGATCGGCAACGCCGTCCACGCGCTGCTCACCCACCCCGGGCAGCTCGCCCGGGTGCGAACCGGTGAGGTGCTGTGGAGCGAGGCCGTCGAGGAGACCCTGCGCTGGGCCCCGCCCATCGCCAACCTGCCGCTGCGCTTCGCCGTCGAGGACATCGAACTCCCCGACGGTTCCACCATCGCCCGCGGCGACGCCATCCTGGCCACCTACGCCGCGGCCGGGCGGGATCCCCTCCGGCACGGTGCGCACGCGCATCGCTTCGACATCTCCCGCCCCGACAAGGAACACCTTTCCTTCGGCCACGGCGTGCACTTCTGCGTCGGCGCCCCGCTGGCCAGGCTGGAGGCGTCGATTGCCCTGCCCGCCCTGTTCGCGCGCTTCCCCGGCCTGCGCGTCGACGAGGCGGCGCCCCCGGCGATCCGCCTCGATTCGTTCGTCGCGAACGGTTTCGCCGCCTTCCCGGTGCGCCTGCGCTAAGGGCTGACTCTGTCGGGGATCTTGGTGATCCCCGGCGGGGCGGCGTGATCAACGGGCATGCTCGGCTCTGTTCAAGGACCGATGCAGTTGTCGAGGTGCCCGTTGTCGTTCCACGCCCGTTCTGGTGAGCAAATTCCGTCTCTGACCGTGCAGATGGCACGGGCGAGCAACCCGGGCGGTACAACGGCGATGTGGGTGAGAGACCACGTGGGCGGGTTGCGGCGTGACGAGGACTTCGCCGACTGGTACCCGCGCGACGGCCGCCCCAGCATCTCGCCCGCCCAGCTGGCCACCGTCTGTGTGCTGCAGTTCCTGCTCGGTCTGTCGGACCGGCAGGCGGCCGAGGCGGTTCGCTGCCGCATCGATTTCACGTACGCGCCGGCCATGGAACTGGATGATCCCGGCTTCCATCACAGCGTGCTGGCCGACTTCCGCGAGCGTCTCACCGAGGGCGGCCGAGCCGACCGTCTCCTCGACCTCGTGCTCGCGCGCCTGAAAGAGGCCGGTCTCGTCCGCGAGCGCACCACCCAACGCACGGACTCCACCCACGTCCTGGCCGCGGTGCGCGACCTGACCCGGCTGGAACCGGTCACCGAGGCGTCCGCGCCGCGCTGGAAGAGCTGGCCGGCACCGCTCCGCACCTGCGCCGGCCGGCCTGGTCGACGAGGAGTGGGGGCGCCGCTACGGCCGTCCGGTCCGTCTGGGCAAGAACCCCACTCGCCCCAAGACGAGGATCCTTGCCACCGGCGGCGACGCCGTCCGGCTGCTGGAGCACGTCGGGGAGCATGGGGCGGATCGCTTGTCCGGTCCCCGGGTCCAGGCCCTGCGGCAGATCATGGTGCAGAACTACTACCGCGACGGGGCCGGCCGCCTGCGCTGGCGCACCGCCGAGGACGGCGGGCTGCCACCCTCGGCCGCCGCAGTCGTCTCGCCCTACGATCCGACGGCCCGCTACGCGCGCCGCGGACATGTCACCCGCTGGAAAGGGTTTGTCGCGCATCTCACCGAGACCTGTGATCCTGACGGCGTCAACGTGATCACGGATGTGGCTGCCACCGATGCCACCGGCTACGACGCGAAGGCTCTGCCCGGCATCCACACCCGACTCAAGCGCCGCGGGCTGCTGCCTGCCGGGCATCTGGTCGACGGCGGCTACACCTGCCTGGTCCATCTGGAACAGACAGCTCGCGAACACCAGGTCACGGTCACCGGACCGCTGCCGGTCAACTCCGCCCGCCAGCACCGCAAGAACGACGGCTTCGGCCGCGGCGACTTCCACCTCGATTTCGACCGCCGGCAGGTGACCTGCCCGCAGGGCGAGACCAGCGCGGGGTGGCACGGCCCCTATCCGACCTCCTCACCCACCGCGGCACCTCTGATCGTGGCCCGGTTCACCAAGAGCCAGTGCCGGCCCTGCCCGGTCCGCACCCGCTGCACGACCACCGCCGACAGCGCCCGAACCGTGGGCTTTCCCCCGCGACAACTCCGTGACCTGCAACTCCGAGTCCGCGCCGAGCAGCAGACGCCCGAATGGCAGGCCCGCTATGCGGTTCGCTCCGGAGTGGAAGGCACCATCAACGAGCTTGCTCACGGACACGGCATGCGCCGCTGCCGCTACCGGGGGCAGCACAAAGCCCACTTGCAGCACGTGTTCACAGCCATCGCCGCAAACATCGAGCGCCTCAGCCGACGGCCGCCGACCGCCTTCCAGCACTTTTTGGACCAGCACGGGATCCCCCGGCCGAGGTCTTGGCGGTCCGCCAGAGACTGAGCAGACGACACCGAGATCCCCGACAGAGTAAGCCCTTAGGAGCGTGCGTCAGTAAACAACTCCTGGAATGCCGCGCCTCGTGGTGGAGTGGGGCTGTCGGGTGCTGCTGTTGAAAAGCTGCTGTTGAAAAGGCGTGGCTGCCCGTCAGCCGTGATGCGACAATCAGTCCGCATCTTGATCCAAAGCCGCGTCCCGGAGGTCCGTATGGACATCGCCTCGCTGCTGCCGATGACCACGCCCCGGTTGTCGCTGCGTCTGTTCACTCCCGGCGACGCCGAGGACTTGTACGCCTACCAGAGCCTGCCGAGCGTGGCGCGCTACTTGTACCGGCCGGCGCACACGCGGGAGCGCAGCGAGCAGGTTGCGGCCGAGCGCGCGGCGCACTCGGTTTGGTGCGCCGACGGGGACAAGCTGGCGCTTGCTGTGTGCCGACGCGATGAGCCCGGCGTCCTTGGCGAGGTGACGCTCACCCTGGCCAATGCCCGCGCCGCCCAGGCCGAGATCGGCTGGACTCTCGACCCACGTCACCAGGGGCACGGCTATGCGACCGAGGCGGCCGTGGCGCTGGCCGGGTTTGCCTTTGACCGGCTGGGCGTGCACCGGCTCTACGCACGGCTGGATGTGGAGAACACCGGGTCTGTGCGGGTCTGTGAGCGCCTCGGGATGCGTCGGGAGGCGCACCTGGTCGAGAACGACCTCGACGGGGATCGCTGGGGCAGCGAGTACATCTACGCGGCGCTGGCCGCGGACGTCGGCGGTCAATCAGGCAGTTGAGCCCGACGCCGCCTCCTGTTCGTGATCTTCCATATGGAGGAATCTTGGTATGTCTGGTGGGGGTGGCCTGTTCGAGGTGGATACGGCGGCGGTGGTGGACCGCAGACCGCGCCGACGGTGTCGGTGAAGAAGATGTTCCGGGTGATTCGTTCCCGATCGGATGATGTTGCTGCCGCCGTCGCTGGATGAGTGGTTGCCGCAGGACCATCTGGCGCGGTTCGTCGCCGAGTTGGTCGACGAGGTCCTGGACCTGGCCCCGATCCTGGCGGCCTGCACCGAGCAGCGCGGGTTCCCGCCGCACGACCCGCGTCCGAGGGTCCGGCTGCTGATCTACGGCTGCACAACCGGGATGGGCTCGTCGCGGGCGATCGAGCGCAGGTGCGTGGACGATGTGGCGTTCCGCTACCCGGCCGCCGCGGCCGGCCCGGATTACCGGTCGATATCCAGGTTCCGGGCCCGGGGCCTGGACGCCCCGGCCGGGGTCTTCACCCAGTCGCTGCACCTGGCGCAGAGGCTGGGCAGGGTGGCGTTGGACGGCACGGAGCTTGAGGCCAATGCCTCAAAGCACAAGGCGATGAGCTACGACCGCTTGGTCGACAAGGAGCAGCACGTCGAGGCGGAGATTGCAGAACTCGAAGCCGCTGCGGCCGCGCTGCTGGCCGACGCGGACGCCGTCGACGCCGCCGAGGATGAGAAGTCCGGCCGCGGTGGCAAGGACACCGATCTGCCCGGCGAGCTGGACCGGCTGGAGAAGCGCCTGGCGAAGATGCAGGCCGCTCGCGCGCAGATCGAGGCCGAGGCCGCCGAGCGGGCTCGGCGCCACGCCGAGGACAAGGAATGCCGACGCCAGGGGCGGACCGGTGCCGGCGACAATCCCGACGCCGTGCAGGCCGCCGGAGACGAGGCCGCCGAGGCTGCGCGGCCGATGGACAAGGCGCAGGCCGACTGCACCGACCCGGACTCCCGGATCAGGAAGAACAGCGACGGGGCCT
This sequence comes from Streptomyces sp. NPDC056061, assembly GCF_042266885.1. Lineage (NCBI taxonomy): Bacteria > Bacillati > Actinomycetota > Actinomycetes > Kitasatosporales > Streptomycetaceae > Streptomyces > Streptomyces sp. NPDC056061. Next base: position 359,994 of record NZ_JBHJWQ010000005.1, read on the forward strand.
ACATCCAGGTCCACAACGCCCAGGCCGTCGTGGACGGCGCGCACCAGATCATCGCCGCCGCCGATGTGACGACGAACCCCTCGGACGTGCTGAACTGCACCATGACGCTCGACCAGTCCGCCGCGTGGGCTTCCGGCCGGTGCGGCGAGCGTGCGCGCCGGGCGGCGCGACGGGGCGGACGCTGCCCGTCGCGGCACCGGACCGGTCGCGCGGGACGGCCCCGAACGGGCGTCACACGGCGCCGCGCAGGTGCTCGCGCAGCCTGTCCAGGAAGACCCGCTGCCCCGCCACGAGTCGTTCCGCGGCCTCCACCGGGGTGCACCAGGCGAACCGGTCTACCTCCGGGAACTCCCGCAGTACCCCGGAGCCCCGCGGCCACTCCAGCACGAACGTCCCCGGCACGGCCGCCGCGGCATCCACGTCCGCCTCCACCGCCCACACCGTCACGGTCTTGCCCCCGGACTGCCGGGTCTCGCCGAGCGCCACCCACGCACCGTCCGGCACCGCGTGACCGAACTCCTCCCCGAACTCCCGGCGAGCGGCAGCCGCGGGTTCCTCGTCCGGCCCGTACTCGCCCTTCGGGATCGACCACGCGGCGTTCTCGCGCCCCGCCCAGAACGGGCCGCCCATGTGCCCGATGAGCACCTCGAACCCGCCACCGTCGTCCGCGGTCCCGCCCGTCCGGCGGAAAAGCAGAACACCCGCACTGCGCGCGGCACGCTTCTGTGACGACATGCCGTCAAGTCTGCCCGGCCGTACCGCGCATCGTCACGAACGCCGCCCCGTCCGGGTGATCTTGTCCGTCATCGAGTCGACCCGTCCTGTTTCCCCCGAAGTTCCCGATGCCCCCTGGTGCGAGGTCCTGCCCGCGGCGAGGCTGTCCGCCGACAGCATTCGGCCCCCATGCCGGGGCCGGGCAAACCATGGAACCGCAGGAGGACTTGTGGCCCCTGGCACAGGCGGCAGAACGACAGCGAGGTCCGGACGGACGACGCGGGGACACCGGAGGGTGACACGCCCGATCGTGCTGCTCGCGACGGTGTCCGCGATGACGGTGGGCACCATCGCCCCGGCGCTCGCCGACACGGCGACCGATCCGCGTCCCCGTACCGCCGCCGAGATCCTCAGGCCGATCGCCCCGCCGCCCCCGAGCAGTCCGGCGGGCGGCCCCCGGGCGGTCGCGGACGGCGACGGCATCGAGACCGCGCGCGCCTCGCGCCCGATCGCACCGGGGGTCCGCCTCGATTCGTACGACCGGCTCGAATCCGACAAGTGGCTGCGGGTCGACTCCCTCTCCGTCGACCTCGCCGGAAGCGGTGTGCGCGCCGACTACCTGTCCTCCGGCAAGGTCTCCGAACGGCGCACGGTCTCCGAACTCGCCGCCGGACACGACCCGGGCCGGGGCCGCCGTACCGTCGCCGCGATCAACGCCGACTTCTTCGACATCAACCAGACCGGTGCGCCGGAAGGCATCGGGATCAAGGACGGTGCCGTGGTCCAGTCTCCGGCGCCGGGCATCAACCGGGCCGTCGGCATCGGTCCCGACAGCGCGGGCCGCATCCTGAACCTCTACTTCGAGGGGACGCTCACCCTGCCCTCCGGGCAGCGGCAACTTGCCGCGTACAACGCCGCGAACATACCGGCCGGGGGCGTGGGCGCCTACACCTCGGCCTGGGGGAGCGCCGACCGCGCGCTGACCGTCGACGGCGCGACCCCCGTCGCCGAAGCGGTGGTGCGGCGGGGCAAGGTCGTCTCCGTCTCCGACGCCCCCGGCTCGGGCCCCGTCCCCGACGACACCACGGTCCTGATCGGCCGTGAGGCCTCGGCCGCCGCAGTCGGCGCGCTGAGGCCCGGCGACCCCGTCTCCCTGACCCACCGGGCCCGCACCGACGGCGGCGCCGTGCCGCGCACCGCGGTCGGGGGCCGCGAACTCCTCGTCGTCGACGGTGTCGCGCAGAGCCACGAGGGCGAGGGCAACAACACCGCCGCGCCCCGGACCGCCGTCGGCTTCTCCCGGGACGGCCGGACCATGCAGATCATCACCGTCGACGGGCGGCAGGCCGACAGCGGCGGTGTCACCCTCACCGAACTCGGGGCGATGATGCGCCGCGCCGGTTCGTACAGCGCGCTCAACCTGGACGGCGGCGGCTCGTCGACCCTCGTCGCGCGCGAGCCCGGCAGTGACGCGCTCCGGGTGGAGAACAGCCCGTCCGACGGCAGCGAACGCACCGTACCCAACGGTCTCGCCCTCACCGCCCCCGACGGCAGCGGTCGGCTCAAGGGTTTCTGGGTGAACCCCCGTACCCCCGCCGCCGTCGCACCGGGGACGGACCCCGTCAAGGGCGGCCGGCCCGACCGGGTCTTCCCCGGACTCACCCGGCGCCTCGCCGCGAGCGGCTACGACGAGACGTACGGTCCCGCCGACGGGACTCCGCGCTGGCACGCCGTGCCAGGCTCCGTCGGCAGCGTCGACCGCAACGGCGTGTTCACCGCACGCCGCGGCGGGACCGCCGAGGTCCGCGCCGAGAAGGGGGCGGCGCGCGGCAGCACCGCCCTCACCGTCCTCGACGAACTCGCCCGGATCGAGCCGACCACCCGGCGCGTCGGCCTCGCCGACGGGGACGCCACCGGAACGTTCGGGATCGTTGGACTCGACGCCCACGGCGCCTCCGCCCCCGTCGAGCCCCACGACATCGCCCTCGACTACGACCACACGCTCTTCGACGTCCGGGACGACGGGCAGGGCTCCTTCACCGTCACCTCCCGCACCGGCACCGGGGCCGGACGGATCCGGGCCACCGTCGCCGGTGCCACCACCGTCCTCGCCGTGAGTGTCGGCCTCACCGAGCAGGCCGTGTCCGACTTCGACGACGCGGGCTCCTGGACGTTCAGCCAGGCCCGCGCGAGCGGCTCCCTCTCCGCCACGCCCGACGGACACACCGGCACCGGACTGAAGCTGGACTACGACTTCACGCAGTCCACCGCCACCCGCGCCGCCTACGCCGCCCCGCCGCGACCGGTCCCCGTGCCCGGCCAGCCCCAGTCGTTCACGCTGTGGATCAAGGGCGACGGCAACGGCGCCTGGCCGACCCTGCAACTCAAGGACGCCGCCGGCTCCGACCAGTTGCTGCGCGGACCGTACGTCACCTGGACCGGCTGGCGGAAGGTCGCCTTCGCGGTACCGGCCGGAGCCGCCATGCCGCTGTCCGTGTCCCGCTTCTACCTCGCCGAGACGGCCGCCGCCAAGCAGTACACGGGCCAGATCGTCATCGACGATCTCACGGCCCAGGTTCCGCCCACCGTCGACCTTCCCGAACAGGCGGCGCCCGCCGACTCGTTGATCGATCCGGCCGCAGTGACCGAGCGACGGGACTGGCGGTTCGCGGTGATGTCCGACGCCCAGTTCGTCGCCCGTGAACCGAACAGTGACATCGTCGCCCAGGCACGGCGGACGCTGCGCGAGATCAAGGCGGCCCGGCCCGACTTCCTGGTCGTCGACGGCGACCTCGTCGACGAGGGATCGCCCGAGGACCTCGCCTTCGCCCGCCGCGTCCTCACCGAGGAACTCGGCGACGCACTGCCCTGGTACTACGTACCGGGCAACCACGAGGTGATGGGCGGGAAGATCGACAACTTCGTCGACGAATTCGGACCCGCCCGGCGGACGTTCGACCACAAGGGAACCCGGTTCGTCACGCTCGACACGTCCAGCCTCGGTCTGCGCGGCGGCGGCTTCGCCCAGATCAAGGAGTTCCGTGCCCAGCTGGACGCGGCCGCGAAGGACCGGTCCGTCGGCTCGGTCGCGCTGATCCAGCACGTGCCGCCGCGCGATCCGACCGTGCAGAAGGGCAGTCAGCTCGGCGACCGCAAGGAGGCGGCGCTCGTCGAGCAGTGGCTCGCCGACTTCCGCCGCACGACGGGCAAGGGAGCGGCGTTCGTCGGCGGCCATGTCGGCGTGTTCCACTCCTCGCACGTCGACGGAGTGCCGTACCTGATCAACGGCAATTCGGGCAAGGCACCGGCCGGTCCCACGGACGAGGGCGGCTTCACCGGCTGGTCGCTGATCGGTGTGGACCGGGTCGCCCCCGGCGAACAGGCGGCGGCCCGGCAGCGCCCGTGGCGCGGCGGCCCCGACTGGGTCTCCGTGCAGACGCGGGCCCATGTCGACGCGCTGGCGATCGACGCGCCCCGGGTGCTCGGCGCCGGCAGCAGCGCGAAGGTCACGGCGACCGTCACCCAGGGTTCCCGCGAGGTGCCGGTCGGCTTCCCGCTGTCCGCCGACTGGACCGCGTCCCCGAACGTCCACATCGGCCACCGCGGCGACGCCCGGAACCGTCACACCGCCGCCCTCGACCCGTCCACCGGCACCCTCACCGCACTCCGGCCGGGCACCGTCACACTCGCGGTGACGGTCAACGGCACCACACGGAAGGTGCAGATCACCATCGCGGCGGCCGGGACCGCGACGGCGGCCTGAGCGGCCGCGAGCCCTCGGACCGGTCACGACCGGACCGGCTCGGGGCCGCCCGCACCCGTGGACGACGGGTGTGGGCGGCCCCGGCCACCGCGCGGGCCGGCCGCCTACACCTTGCGGTAGTCGTACGCCTCCTTCGCGGCGGCCTCCACCGCGTCGATGTCGCCGCCCGCCGACGCCGTCACCACCGCGGCCACCGCGCCCTCCAGGAACGGCGCGTCCACCAGCCGTGCGCCGTCCGGCAGTTCGTCGCCCTCGGCCAGCATCGCCCTGACCGTCAGCACGGCACTGCCCAGATCCACCAGCAGCACCACACCCGCGCCGTTGTCCACCGACCCGGCGGCCTCGGCGATCATTTCCGCGCTCGTCCCGAGTCCGCCCGCAGGCGTGCCGCCGGCGGCGGCGACCGGAGCCGTCGCACCCCCGGCCGCGAGGCCCCTGGCCAGCTCGGCGACGGACGCGGCCACCGGGCCGCTGTGCGAGACCAGCACGATTCCGACCTGGTTCACATCACTCACGCCTCCCCTCCGTTCGCATCGCCGGCCTCGGCCAGCGCGCCGATCAGCAGGGCGGAGGACGTCGCCCCCGGATCCTGGTGTCCGATGCTGCGCTCGCCCAGATAGCTCGCTCTGCCCTTGCGCGCCCGCATCGGCACCGTCGCCAGCGCACCGGCGTCGGCGGCCTTCCGGGCCGCGTCGAACGATGTCGCGAGCGCCTCGGCCGCGGGCAGCAGCGCGTCGAGCATCGTCTTGTCCCCGGCCTGCGCACCGCCGAGTTGTGCCACGGCGGCGACGCCCAGCCCGAGCGCCTCGGCAAGCTGCTGCGGCGACACCTCGGGCTCGTCACCCAGCGCCTTTCCGGTGCGCCGCAGCAACGTCCCGTACAGCGGCCCCGAAGCGCCGCCGACCGTCGAGATCAGCTGCCGTCCGGCGAGTGTCAGCACGGCACCCGGGGTGTGCGGTGCCTCCCTGTCCAGGACCTCGGTCACCGCGGCGAACCCGCGCTGCATGTTGGCGCCGTGATCGGCGTCCCCGATGGCCGAGTCGAGTTCGGTGAGGTGGTCGGCCTCGCGATTCACGGCGGCCGCGGCCACGGTCATCCAACGGTGGAAGAAACCGGCGTCGAGCACATGATCTCCTTGTCGTCGGGTCAACGGCCCCAGCGCAGCGCCGGCGTCTGAACCGGCGCGTCCCAGAGGCGCAGCACTTCCTCGTCCACCTGGCAGAGCGTCACCGAACAGCCCGCCATGTCGAGCGAGGTCACGTAGTTCCCCACGAGGGTACGAGCCACCACGACACCCCGCTCGGACAGCACTCGCTGCACTTCGGCATTGAACCCGTACAGCTCCAGCAGTGGGGTCGCTCCCATACCGTTGACCAGCACGATCACCGGTGCGTTCGGCCGCAGGTCCGCCAGCACCGCGTCCACCGCGAAGTCCGCGATCTCCCGCGACGTCATCATGGGACGCCGCTCGCGGCCCGGTTCGCCGTGGATGCCGATGCCCAGCTCCAGTTCCCCCGGCGGCAGGTCGAAGGTGGGGGTGCCCTTGGCCGGTGTCGTGACGGCGCCGAGTGCCACGCCGAAGCTCCGCGAGGACGCGTTCACCCGGCGGGCCACGGCCTCCACCCGGTCCAGCGGGGCACCCTCGTCGGCCGCCGCCCCGGCGATCTTCTCCACGAACAGAGTGGCACCGGTGCCCCGCCGCCCCGCCGTGTACAGACTGTCGGTGACCGCCACGTCGTCGTCGACACGCACCTGGGCGACGCGGATGCCCTCGTCCTCGGCGAGTTCGGCGGCCATCTCGAAGTTCAGCACGTCGCCGGTGTAGTTCTTGACGACGAACAGCACCCCCGCCCCGCTGTCGACCGCGGCCGCGGCCCGCACCATCTGGTCCGGCACCGGCGAGGTGAACACCTCCCCCGGGCACGCGGCGGACAGCATGCCGGGGCCGACGAACCCGGCATGCAGGGGCTCGTGCCCGGATCCGCCCCCGGAGACGAGCGCCACCTTCCCGGCCACGGGCGCGTCGCGCCGCACGACGACCCGGTTCTCGACGTCCACGGTCAGATCGGGATGGGCGGCGGCGATACCGCGCAGCGCGTCCGCGACAACGGTTTCGGGAACGTTGATCAGCATCCTCAACGGAATCTCCTGGCGATCTCGGCGGGACTGTTGCTGGACCGACGTCGACTCTACTGAGGGGCCGTCACGTTGTGTCGGAAGCCGTGGGACGGATGTCCTTCGGACCGGTGTCCCGAACCTTCGGCCGCGGCGCGGTGGGTGGGGCCCGGTCCGCCGTCCGGGGCACTCCGCCCCGGCGCTCACGGGCCCTGCCGGGCCCGGTGCGTCGCCACGCGGACGCGGGTGCCGCAGCGGGTGGAACAGAACCGCTGCGGCGTGCGGCGGCCCGCGTCGATGAAGTAGCGGCCGCACCCGGGGGCGGCGCACCGGCCCCAGGCGCAGCGACCGCGTTCGCCGAGCCACAGGGCAAGGGCCAGGGCGGCCGTGGACAGGAGCCATTCCACCGGCGGGGCGTGGTCGGGGGTGCGGGTGTGGAGCGACCACGGGCGTCCGGGGAGGCGGACCAGGCGGGGCCGCGCGGGATACCGGTCGAGCAGCGCGTTGATGGCTTCCGCGGCCCGGTCCTCGTCGCTCAGGTCGAGGATCCGGGAGAGGCCGGTCGCGGCCTCGCCCAGCTGCCGTGCGGTGGTTTCGGTGAGGTCGAGCGACGGGCCGCCGTGCCGCTCGACCACGGCCCGGAGCGCGGCCGGCGTCGTGGGGCCGCCGTCCCGGACGGTGTTGATCAGATCCACCAGGAAGTACAGACCGCGTGGACTGTCGTCGTTGTCGTGGATGGCGTCGCCCATCGGATCTCCCTCGTGTCGCGGATACCCGCCCATGGTAACGTCAAAATAGTAAGTTATCGTTACTAGGCTCGGGTGATCCTCCGGGCGTGGAGGGCACATGTCCGTTCCGTCGAAGGTGTCCGTGCTGGTCGTCGGCGGTGGGCCGGTCGGCCTGACCCTGTCGGCCCTGCTGTCCGGCTTCGCCGTGGATCACGTACTGATCGAGGCCCGCGCGACGACGTCGAGCCATCCGAAGGCCCGGGGGGTCTCGGCCCGCTCCATGGAGATCTTCCGGCGGATGGGCCTGGAGGCCGCCGTCCGGCGAGCCGGGCTTCCCGCCTCCCAGGTCTTCTTCTACCGCGGACGCGACCTCGTGGACCCGGATTTCACCCGGACCGCGCCGGCGCACGATCCGGGGGAGGGCGAGGACGCGCACACGCCGTCCCCGGGCCTCATCTGCTCCCAGGACGTCCTCGAACCGGTCCTGGCGCGGCACGCGAGCGACCTGGCGGGCGACCGGGTGCTGTTCGGCACGCGGCTCGTGTCGTTCACCGACGACGGCCACGGGGTACGGGCGGTCGTCGAGGAAGTGGCCACCGGCACCCGCCACACCGTGACCGCCGACTGGCTCGTCGGGTGCGACGGCGCCGCGAGCGGTGTGCGCGCCGGGGCCGGAATCGCCATGGAGGGCCCCACCGGCCTGGGCCGCTACCTCAGCGTCCGCTTCGAAGCGCCGCTCGGTGACGTGGTGGCCGACCGGGCCAGCGCCTCGTACTTCCTCACCGTCCCGGGGCGCGGCGGCTTCATGGCCGTCGACAACGACCGCCGGTGGATCTACCAGTACCCGCTGGACGACACGGTGCGGCCGCAGGATGTCTCCGATCAGGCGTACCTGGCACGCCTCGTCCGTACCGCGGCCGGTATCGACGACCTCGACGTGACGGTGCACGGCACGATGATCTGGCGCATGGACGCCCAGTTGGCCGCCGCCTACCGCGCCTCGCGCGTCCTGATCGCCGGCGACGCCGCACACACCATCCCGCCGACCGGCGGGCACGGCATGAACACCGGAATCGGCGACGTGGACAATCTCGCCTGGAAGCTCGCGGCCGTCACCGCCGGATACGCGGGCGACGCGCTGCTGGACAGCTACGGGGCCGAGCGCCGCCCCGTCGCCCGGCAGGTCATCGACATCTCCACCGACAACGCCCGCAGCCGGGCGGGCTACCGCATCGACGACGAACTCCTCCTGACCGCCGCCTACGACTCCACCGCCCTCGTCGCCGACCCCCCGCGCCCCGGCGGGACCGCACTGGACCCGGAGGGCCACCGCCCGCGCTGTGCCCCCGGACGACGCCTGCCCCATGTGCCCCTGCCGACCCCGGACGGGGGCACCGCCTCCACGCTCGATCTCGTCGGACCCGGTTTCGCCCTGATCGCACAGGGGGACGGCGCACCGTGGCGGCGGCAGGCCCGCGTGGTCCAGCGGGCGGGAATCCCCCTCACCGTCCACGCGCTGGGGTCCGGCGGGCACCGCGAGGCCCGGCCCGGTCGGTGGGACGCGATCGAGGGCACGCCGGGACCGTCCGGCGCCGTCCTCGTCCGTCCCGACGGACACATCGCCTGGCAGTCCGACGACACCGACGGACCGGCACTCGCGTCCGTGCTGCGGCAGATCCTCTCCCGCGCGGAACCGCTCACCGAGTCGGCGTAGCGGCCGCCGGGCGTGCGGGCGGGGCGGTCGGCCCCGAGCGTACGGCCGCGTCACCTGTCCGGGCGCTCCGTACCAAGGGCTGCCCCGCAGTCCCGGCGGCGCCCACCGACGGCCGCTCCGGCGCCCCGCGTCACCGTGACGCCCGTACCCGTTCCGTACGCGGGCGCCCCTCCGCCCCGCGACGGGCCGACGCCCGACGCCGCGCTGATCCACCACGGATCACAGCACAGCGCTTAGGGTGCGAGCCATGGCAGAGAGCGCGGCTCACCGGGGTGCTGCGGGCCGGGGAAGTCACGTCGCCCCCGGCGACGGCACACTCGACCCGCGCCGCTGGCAGGCGCTCGCGGTGTGTCTGATCGCCGGGTTCATGACCCTGCTGGACGTGTCCATCGTCAACGTCGCCCTGCCGTCGATCCGGACCGGGCTGCGCACCCCGGAGTCCGACCTGCAATGGGTGCTCTCCGGCTACGCGCTCGCCTTCGGACTGTTCCTGATTCCCGCGGGACGCCTCGGCGACGCGCGGGGGCGCCGCACGGTGTTCATGGCCGGTCTTGCCCTGTTCACGCTCGCGTCGGCCGCCTGCGGGGCCGCCCAGTCCAGCCTCTGGCTGGTGGTCGCCCGGCTGATCCAGGGCCTCGCGGGCGGCCTGATCTCACCGCAGATCTCCGCGCTGATCCAGCAGATGTTCTCCGGTTCGGAGCGCGGCCGCGCCTTCGGCATGTTCGGCACCGTGGTCGGCATCTCCACGGCCGTCGGCCCGCTGTCGGGCGGACTGCTGATCCAGGCGGCCGGTGCCCACGAGGGCTGGCGCTGGGTCTTCTACGTCAATCTGCCGCTCGGCGCCGCCTGCCTCCTGCTGGCCCGGCGTCTGCTCCCGGACACCCCGTCGGCCGGGCCGGTGCGACCGCGCGATCTCGACCCGCTCGGAGTCCTGCTGCTCGGCACGGGCGCACTGTCCCTGCTGCTGCCGTTCGTCCAGGCCCAGCAGTGGCCCGGCGACGGGAAGTGGCTGCTGCTCATCCCGGCCGCCGTGCTGCTCGCCGCCTTCGTCGGCTGGGAGTCGCGGTGCGGCCGACGCGGTACACAACCCGTCGTCGACCTGTCGCTCTTCCGGGTCCGTTCGTACTGGCTCGGCTGCCTGCTGGCCCTGCTGTACTTCGCCGGATTCACCTCGATCTTCTTCATCACCACGCTCTACCTGCAGAACGGACTGCACTACACCGCCCTGCAGGCGGGACTCGCCATCACGCCCTTCGCCCTGGGCTCGGCCGTCGCGGCGGGCCCGGGGGGTCGGCTCGTCGGCCGCTTCGGACGCCCCCTGGTGGTGGCCGGGCTGACCACGGTGGCGGTCGGACTCGGAGCCACCGCTCTCGCCGTGCACCTGGTGCCGGGACGGGGTGCGGGGTGGGCGATGGCGGTCCCGCTGCTCCTGGCGGGTCTGGGCAGCGGCCTGGTCGTCGCCCCGAACCAGACGCTGACTCTCTCCGAGGTGCCGGTGGCGACGGCAGGCAGCGCGGGCGGCACTCTCCAGACCGGCCAGCGGGTCGGATCGGCCGTCGGCATCGCCGCGGTCGGCTCGGTGTTCTTCGCCCAGTTGGCCGCCGGCGGATGGGCAGGCGCCTACGACCACGGCCTCGTGGTCGCGGTCGGCTTCGTCGTGGCCTCCCTGCTGATCGGCCTGGCGGACGTACGGGGAGAGCGCCGCGAGGGGGGACGTACACCACGAACCGTCCACATCGGTGCGGCGGACCGAGCCCCATGAAGGAGAACGAGCGATGAACACCCGACCCGACCCGGCCGACCACACCGGGACCGACGGCAACGCCGCCTACGGGCACAAGGCATTCAAGCGCTCCCGGAGCCACTTCGCCGACCGCATCACCGCCGACGGCCGGGACGGCTGGCCCGTCGAGGCCGGCCGCTACCGGCTGGTCGTCAGCCGCGCCTGCCCGTGGGCGAGCCGTTCCCTCGTCTCCCGGCGACTCCTCGGGCTGGAAGGGGCCCTGTCACTCGCCGTCGCCGACCCGATCCAGGACGACCGCAGCTGGCGCTTCACCCTGGACGAGGGCGGCCGGGACCCGGTGCTGGACATCGCGTACCTGAGCGAGGCGTACGAGGCGCGGGAGCACGGCTACCCCGGCGGGGTCAGCGTGCCCGCGATCGTCGACGTGCCCAGCGGCGTACTCGTCACCAACGACTTCCAGCAGATCACCCTGGATCTCGCCACCGAGTGGACCGCCCTGCACCGGCCGGGCGCCCCCGACCTGTACCCCGAAACCCTGCGCGACGAGATCGACGAGGTCATGGAGGGGATCTACCGCGACGTGAACAACGGCGTCTACCGTGCGGGATTCGCGTCCGGGCAGGCCGAGTACGACGCCGCGTACCGGGATGTGTTCCACCGCCTGGACCTGGTGTCCGCGCGTCTCGCGGACCGGCGCTATCTCGTCGGCGACTCCCTCACGGAGGCGGACATCCGACTGTTCACCACCCTGGTGCGCTTCGACGCCGTCTACCACGGACACTTCAAGTGCAACCGCTCCAAGCTCGCCGAGGACCCGGTGCTGTGGGCGTACGCGAGGGATCTGTACCAGACGCCGGGTTTCGGGGACACCGTCGACTTCCACCACATCAAGCACCACTACTACCGGGTCCACACCGGCATCAACCCCACCGGCATCGTGCCCGCGGGGCCCGACCTGTCGGGCTGGCTGACCCCGCACCACCGCGAGGAACTGGGCGGACGCCCGTTCGGTGAGGGAACCCCACCGGGGCCGGTGCCGACCGGTGAGGAGGTCCCGCCGTCCGGACGCCCCTGACGACCCGGGGAGCGGGAAGGAGTGGCTCGGGCACCCGTCGGCGCGGCGCCCACGCGTCGGGGGGCAGGGCCCTGTCGAGTCGGCGGCGATCACGAGATATCTTGATGTCAAGCAATGTTGCAGACGTGGAGCGGAGCAGAGGGTGACTGACTCGACCATCATCTATACACACACCGACGAGGCCCCGGCCCTGGCGACGTATTCGTTCCTGCCCGTCGTCCAGGCGTACGCCTCGACGGCCGGGGTCAACGTCGAGAGCCGTGACATCTCTCTGGCCGGGCGCATCATCGCCTCCTTCCCCGAGCGTCTCCAGGAGAGCCAGCGCATCGCGGACGCGCTCGCCGAGCTCGGCGCACTGGCCCAGACGCCCGAGGCCAACATCATCAAGCTGCCGAACATCTCGGCGTCGATCCCGCAGCTGAAGGCCGCCATCGCCGAGCTTCAGGCGCAGGGCTACGCGCTTCCGGACTACCCGGACGACCCGCAGACCGACGAGGACAAGGACGTCCGCGCGCGTTACGACAAGGTCAAGGGCAGCGCGGTCAACCCGGTCCTGCGCGAGGGCAACTCCGACCGCCGCGCCCCCGCCTCGGTGAAGAACTACGCCAAGGCACACCCGCACCGCATGGGCGCATGGTCGGCCGACTCGAAGACGAACGTCGCCACCATGGGCGTCGACGACTTCCGCTCCACCGAGAAGTCCGCCGTCGTCGCCGAGGACGGCACCCTGCGCATCGAGCTGGTGGGCGACGACGGCACCACCATGGTGCTGCGCGAGTCGGTGCCGGTGCTCGCGGGCGAGGTCGTCGACGCGGCGGTCATGCGCGTCGCCGCCCTGCGCGAGTTCCTCACCGCGCAGGTCGCCCGTGCCAAGGAGGAGGGCGTGCTCTTCTCCGTCCACCTCAAGGCCACCATGATGAAGGTCTCGGACCCGATCATCTTCGGCCACGTGGTCCGCGCCTTCTTCCCGAACACCTTCGCCAAGTACGGGGACGCGCTCGTCGCCGCCGGGCTTTCCCCGAACGACGGCCTCGGCGCCATCCTGAACGGCCTGGAGTCCGTGCCGCACCTGGGCGCCGAGATCAAGGCGTCCTTCGAGGCCGAGCTCGCCGACGGCCCCGCCCTGGCCATGGTCGACTCCGACAAGGGCATCACCAACCTGCACGTGCCGAGCGACGTCATCGTCGACGCCTCCATGCCGGCCATGATCCGCACCTCGGGTCACATGTGGGGCCCGGACGGCCAGGAGGCCGACACCCTCGCGGTGCTCCCCGACAGCAGCTACGCCGGTGTGTACCAGGTCGTCATCGACGACTGCCGCGCCAACGGCGCCTTCGACCCGTCGACCATGGGCTCGGTGCCGAACGTCGGCCTGATGGCGCAGAAGGCCGAGGAGTACGGCAGCCACGACAAGACCTTCGAGATCCCCACCACCGGCACGGTGCGGGTCGTCGACAGCGAGGGCGACGTCGTCCTGGAGCAGGCGGTGGGCGCCGGCGACGTCTTCCGCATGTGCCAGGCGAAGGACCTGCCGATCCAGGACTGGGTCAAGCTCGCCGTCACCCGGGCCCGCGCCACCGGCGTCCCGGCCGTGTTCTGGCTCGACGAGGGCCGCGCCCACGACGCGCAGCTCATCGCCAAGGTCAAGAAGTACCTCGCCGACCACGACACCGACGGCCTGCGGATCGAGATCATGTCGCCCGAGAAGGCGACCGCGTTCTCGCTGGAGCGCATCCGCCGCGGCGAGGACACCATCTCGGTCACCGGCAACGTGCTGCGCGACTACCTGACCGACCTGTTCCCGATCCTGGAGCTGGGCACGAGCGCGAAGATGCTCTCCGTCGTCCCGCTCATGAACGGCGGCGGCCTGTTCGAGACCGGCGCCGGCGGCTCCGCGCCGAAGCACGTCCAGCAGCTCGTCAAGGAGAACTACCTGCGCTGGGACAGCCTGGGCGAGTTCTTCGCGCTCGCGGCCAGCTTCGAGCACCTCGCGACGACCACCGGAAACACCCGCGCGCAGGTCCTGGCGGACACCCTCGACCGCGCGACCGGCACCTTCCTCAACGAGGACAAGTCGCCGAGCCGCAAGCTGGGCGGCATCGACAACCGCGGCAGCCACTTCTACCTGGCCCTGTACTGGGCCCAGGAGCTGGCGCGGCAGACCGAGGACGCGCAGCTCGCGCAGGCGTTCGCCGGTCTGGCGAAGACGCTGGCCGAGCAGGAGCAGACCATCGTCGACGAGCTGATCGCGGTGCAGGGCTCGCCGGCCGACATCGGCGGCTACTACCAGCCCGACCCGGCCAGGGCCGCGGCCGTCATGCGTCCGTCGGCCACGTTCACGCAGGCCATCGCGTCCCTCGTCTGACGGGACCCCCGCGGGGACGGAATCCCTTCCGGGATCCCGTCCCCGCCCCTCCGCCCCGGTCGGCATCGTGCCCGGCCGGGGCGGTTTCGCGTCCCGGGCCGTCGGTGCCGCCCGCCCCTTTGCCCCGGCCCCGAAATTCCTTGCGCAAGCCGCACGCGAAGCGGCAGTTCCGTGGGTAGGTTCGAGTGCCCCGGAGCGTCCGGGCCGAAGGAGGGAACGACCGTGCTGACAGGCAGGAACGCGGTGGTCACCGGAGGATCGCGGGGCATCGGCCGCGCGATCGTCGAGCGTCTGTGCCGGGACGGCGCACACGTGGTCTTCAACTACGCCACCGGCGAAGCCGCCGCCGCGGAGGTCGTCCGGGCGGTGAGCGACGGCGGCGGCAGGGCCCACGCCGTCCGAGCCGATCTCGCGGAACCCGACGGGCCCCGGCACCTGATGGAAGCGGCAGAGGCGGAGCTGGGCGGCCTGGACATCCTGGTGAACAACGCGGCGCTCTGCCGCGTACCGTCCCTCATCGCCGACACCGACCCGGCGGATTTCGACGAGACGATGGCCGTCAACACCCGGGCGGTCTTCATGACGATCCGCCACGCCGCCCTGCGGATGCGCGACGGCGGCCGCATCGTGAACATCTCCACGGCGAACACGGTCCGTCCGGGCCGCGGCATCGCCGCATACGCCGCGAGCAAGGGGGCCGTCGAACAGCTCACCGCCGTCGCGGCCCACGAACTCGGCGCGCGCGGGATCACGGTCAACACCGTCTCGCCCGGCGCTACCGACACCGAGATGCTGCGCGGCGCCAACCCGCCGCACGCCCTGGAAGCGGTCGTCGGCATGACCCCGCTCGGCCGATTGGGGGACCCGGCGGACGTGGCCGATGTGGTCGCGTTCCTGGCCGGGAACGACGCCCGATGGATCACGGGACAGAACCTGCGTGCGACGGGAGGGCTTGCCTGAGCGGGCACCGGACACCCGGACCGCTCCACCCGTCCGGCCGCGGCGACGCCCGTTCGCCCCACACCCCCTTCCACCCGCCCTGACGGGTGAATGTCGAGCCGGTGCGGGCGCCGGGCCGCCCGCACCGGCCCCGGGGCTGGTTTGCTGCACCTGGGACCCGGCCCCGAGCGGGCGGGAGCGGCACGGAGGTCGGCCGGACGGGGAGGCGACCCGGCCGGGTGCCCGGCCCGCCCGTGAA
The DNA here is from genome assembly GCF_042266885.1 of Streptomyces sp. NPDC056061. Lineage (NCBI taxonomy): Bacteria > Bacillati > Actinomycetota > Actinomycetes > Kitasatosporales > Streptomycetaceae > Streptomyces > Streptomyces sp. NPDC056061. The sequence goes on from NZ_JBHJWQ010000005.1 coordinate 375,410, forward strand.
CGACAACCGAAGGAGCGTCCCGGTGACGACGGGCACAGCAGGTGCGGCCGACGAGGACGAGACGTACGCGAACGAACTTCCGGTCCACGCGAAGCAGCGCGGAAGCGTCGTCATCACATGGCTGAGCACCACCGATCACAAGACGATCGGCACGCTCTACCTGGTCACGTCGTTCGCCTTCTTCGTCGTCGGCGGAGTGCTGGCCCTGGTCATGCGCGCCGAACTGGCCCGCCCCGGCCTCCAGATCGTCTCGCCCGAGCAGTTCAACCAGGCGTTCACGATCCACGGCACGATCATGCTGCTGATGTTCGCGACGCCGCTGTTCGCCGGCTTCACGAACTGGATCATGCCGTTGCAGATCGGCGCGCCCGACGTGGCGTTCCCGCGGCTGAACATGTTCGCCTACTGGGCGTACCTCTTCGGCTCGCTGATCGTGGTGGCCGGCTTCATCACTCCGCAGGGCGCTGCCGACTTCGGCTGGTTCGCCTACTCCCCGCTGACCGACGCGGTCCGCTCGCCCGGCATCGGCAGCGACATGTGGATCCTGGGACTTGCGTTCTCGGGGTTCGGCACGATCCTCGGTTCGGTCAACTTCATCACCACGATCATCTGCCTGCGCGCACCCGGCATGACGATGTTCCGCATGCCGATCTTCACCTGGAACGTCCTGCTGACCGCCGTGCTCGTGCTGATGGCCTTCCCCGTCCTCGCCGCGGCCCTGCTGGTGCTGGAGGCGGACCGGAAGTTCGGCGCGCACGTCTTCGACCCGGCCAACGGCGGTGCGCTGCTCTGGCAGCACCTCTTCTGGTTCTTCGGCCATCCGGAGGTGTACATCATCGCCCTGCCGTTCTTCGGGATCGTCACCGAGGTCCTCCCGGTCTTCAGTCGCAAGCCGGTCTTCGGCTACATCGGTCTGATCAGCGCCACCATCGCCATCGCCGGCCTGTCGGTCACGGTGTGGGCCCACCACATGTTCGTGACCGGCGGGGTACTGCTGCCGTTCTTCTCGTTCATGACGTTCCTCATCGCGGTACCGACCGGGGTGAAGTTCTTCAACTGGATCGGCACGATGTGGAAGGGGTCGTTGTCCTTCGAGACCCCGATGCTCTGGACCATCGGCTTCCTCGTCACCTTCCTCTTCGGTGGTCTGACCGGTGTGATCCTGGCGTCGCCCCCGCTGGACTTCCACGTCTCGGACTCGTACTTCGTCGTCGCGCACTTCCACTACGTCG